>JACQAX010000315.1 GCA_016194795.1 Deltaproteobacteria bacterium
GCCGCTGGGCCGCAAGCGGAAGCTTGAGCCCGCCCCCCACGTGCTTGGCGTCACCGGGATGCCGCTCGATCCAACGCGTGGCCAACCGCTCGCGCGCCCGCACGAGCGACACGCCCGTCACCAGGCCCCCCTCGGAGAGCCTGCGCGCCGCCGGGCTCTGCGGAATCACCGCCAGCGAAAGCAGCTCGCCCAGCGCAAGCTTGCGCGCAGCTCGCCCGAAGTAGATGCGGCTTGCCGCGCCGATTCCCTCGACGTTGGCTCCGAACGGCACGAGGTTGACGTAGGCCTCGAGCAGCTCGCGCTTGGAATGCGTAAGCTCAAGCCAGAGTGCCGCGGCGATCTGGCGCACCTTGCCGCCGAGCGTGCGCGTCTGCAGCCCGTAGCGCACGCGCGCAAGCTGCATCGTCAGTGTCGAGGCCCCCACGCGAGCGCCACCGCCCACGAGAGATGCCGCCGCCCGCACGAGCGCCACGGGATTCACGCCCGGATGCGCGAAAAAATGCCGATCTTCGAGCAGCAGCACGGCCTCGACGTAACGAGGGTCGATGTCGTCAAGCCGCGTGCGCAGCCGGTACTTGTCATCGGCCGAAAGCGTAAGCCGAAGCAGGCGCCCCTGGCGATCGACGAGCTCCTGCGAAAACGAAACGCCCGAAAGCACGGGCCGCGCGGCAAGCCTCGCCCCGGCAGCCGCCAGCGCCACCAGGCTCAAACACGCCCCCGTCCCGAGCGCCCGGTGGCGCCACGGCGATTGCTCCTGCCACCAGCGTCTATTCCACCTCAATCGACTTCGCCGCTCCCCGGTAATGGACGCTCCGGTCATACATCGACTCGCCGAACGCCGGCGGCACGACGAACTTGCCGCGGCTGATCGCCTTCAGCCGGTACCGGAACTCTCCCAGCCCCGAATTCGCATTCGCGTAAACGACCACGCGGTCTTCGCGGAAATCGGCGAACAGCACCGAAAGCGTCTTGAGCGCGACCTGCTCGGCCCAGGCAAGCGGGCTCGCGAAAAACCGGTCAAACGCCCAGAGCGACGCGCGCCTTGGCGCGAGAGCCCCTGAGTCGCCCCCGTCTTCGCCTTCCACCGGAGAGGCCGGTGCCGGCTCGTCGCCGCCGGAGGATTCGCCGCCGCTTGCGCCCGTCTCGGCGTCCGGTTGCTTTTGCGCAATGAGCTCAAAGCCCGCCGGATAAAGGTCAACGAGCGCCAAATCGTGCGCCGGTTTGCCGTCGACCGTACGCACGCGAAGCGCGACGTCGACCTCGTCGCCGATCTTCACCTTCGCCACGGGGCTCCCATTCTTGGCAAGATACTCGCGCGCCACCTCGAGGCGGCTTTTGAGCTCAACCGTCGGCAGCTCGGCATCAAACCCCTTCTCGGCCAGCGCATAGAAATACGGAAGCTCGGTCGCGCCCTGTACCACGAGCTTCGTCGCGCCGAGCGGCACCGATGCCCTGGGCGAAATGCCCTTGGTCAGCCCCAGCGTGTCACCCGCGCCCTGCGCGCCGAAAGCCTTCACGACGAGCTCGCGAATGCCGCCCGCCTTCTCGCTTGCCGTCGTGATCGCACCGATGGCCATCAGCGCCTGACCCGACGAGTAGCTGTTGAAGTGGTTTTCCTGGATCTGCGCGACGAACTTCGAGGCCGACTCGAAGTCGAAGAGCTTCTTCAGCAACGCAGGATAGTGCCGCGCGACCACGCGCAAGAGAAGCGCGTCGCGCGACAGCGTGTCCTGGTAATTCGCGTAATCGTGCGCATCGTACTCGCCAAGCCGCAGGCCCGAGACGAGCCCGCGACCCTTGTCGTCGACCTTGACGACCTTGTAGGCGCCCGCCAGGTAGATCGCCGTCGCATCCTGCTCCCATTTGCCCTTGAAGCTCTTTTCGAGCGCCTCGGTGAGGAAGGCGATGTCGTTCGTCGGCACGTAGCCCGAGAGCGTCTGCAGATAGATCGCCTGGGCGAACGCGCGCGCCTCACCCAGCGTGCTCGCATTCCGCAGCGAGGGCAGGCGCAGAAACGCCTGGCCGCGCTCGATGAGCTCTTCGGGCACGCGCAGCCCTCTCTCACGCGCCTCGAGCAGGTACTCGATCGCGTGCAGGCTCGCCGGAACGTTCGCCGAGCGATCGCGGCCGTAGAGCGAGAAGCCGCCGTCGGGCGTCTGGCGCACGCGAAGCGTCGCGATGATCGCCGCGTGCTTCTCGGCGGCGTCTTTCACGTCGAGCACGAGCAGCGGAGCGCCGCGGGAGACGAGCTGCTCGGTACAGAGATACGGGAAATCGTCGAGATACGAAGCCAACGCCTGCCCCAGCGCCATCGGCACCGGAGAAAGCCCAAGCTCGACCTTGCGATAGTCGGCCAGAAGCTTGCGCGAAGGCTTGAGCTCGAGCGGCAGGTCGCGCGCGACCCCCGCCGACACGGTCGTGAGGTACGGCACGGCAGGGCGCACGCTCAGGTGCGCCTCGATGCGCGACGACGCGTTTGCGCCCGTGACGGTGAACTTGAGATCACCCGCACCGAGCTCGGCCAGGGCCTTGAGCTGAAAGTCGACCGAGCGTTCGTGCCCCGGCGCGAGGTCGAGCGTCTTGGCCGCATCGCCCACGACCTGAAAGTGTTTGCTCGGCTCGAGCTTGATGCGAGGCGAGCTCGTCGCCCCCTTGCCTTCGAGCTGGTTTGAGACGTTCACGCTCACCGTGAACTGGTCGCCCGGCGCGACGAACGTCGGAGCGCTCGGGCTGATGACGAAGTCGCCACGCGAGAGCGTCGAGGTCGAAGTCGCTCCCAGGCCGTGCGGATCGCTCGTCACGGCCATGATCTTGAGATTGCCGTTGAAATCGTCGGGCACGGAATACTCGTAGGTGCGAGCGCCCGGGCCCGCCTTGAGCACGCCCGACCAGAACGCCACCGGCGGCTCGCCCTTGCGGCGAAACGGGTTGAGGTTCTTGCCCAGGGAGTCGAAGCCCGCGTCGCTGCTCGGGGTGGCCATCTCTCTCAAGAGCGCGTACTCGGGCAAAAGCAGGTCAAGCAGCTGATACGTTCTCACCTGAAGCGCCTTCTTCTTGAAGAAGTGCTGGAGCGGATCGGGCAGATGGTAATGCGCTACTTGTAGTATGCCCTCGTTGACGCCGTAAAGAACGAGCGAGGTCGCGCGATCGGTCGAGTAGCTGATGCGAAGCTTCGTTCCGGGCTTCACCTTCTCGGGTGCCCCGAGCGTGATCTTCGTGCGCTGCTGGTCGAGGCTGATGAAGAACGGCTGCACGCCGTAGCTCAGCGGGCTCATAAAGATCTCTTTGGAGTCCATGGCGCGCAGAAACGTGACGTTCACGTACGCGTTGCCTTCGAGCCCCTCGGGGATGCGGATGCGCTCGACCGTGCTGGTCTTGGCCGCCTTGAACCATTTGAAGGCGTAGACCTCGTCGCGCTCGATCGTGATGAGGCCGGCGCCGCGGTACGGGGCCTTGATCTGGAGCTCGATCTCCTCGCCGGGGCGGTAATCGGCCTTGTTCAAGACGAGCTGGAGCTCGGAGCTCCGGTCGAGCGAGCGCGAAAGGTTCTCCTCGGCCACGATGCTGAAGTCGGCATGGTTGAGCTCTCTGCCGCTCGCGTCGGTCACGACGTAGGTGTAGTCGCCGGCGGCCTCGCTTGGGAGCTGCAGCGTCAGGCCCTGCTTGGGGATCGTGAGATCTTCGCTCTTCACGTCGCGGTCGCGACGCACCGACTGGTACTTGAACGTGCCGTCGTCCTGCTTCATGAGCGCCGAGACGTACTTGCGCTCGACGAGCTTGAGCTTCAAGCCCCCGCCCTGCGCGGCCGCGAACGTCGAATCCACCGCGACGAGCTGCAGGCGTCGCTCGGCCCCGCGGTTGATGTAATGAAGGTCGCCGTCGGCCTTGTAGCCGACGAGAAACGGAAAGCGGCTCACCGACTCGGAGGCGATCGCCACCACGCCGCGCCCGGAGGCCGCCTCGAAGCCCTCGGCCTCGAGCCGCAGGTGGAAAAAGCCCTCGTACTGCGACAGATCGACGTCAAACGAGACCTCGCCCTGCGCGTTCGTGCGGCGCTCGTCGAAGTTTTGCGTGACGGTCTGCGCCTCCTTCTTATTGAGGTTGGCGAAGGTGAAGCCACGGAACTCGGGCACGGTCGGCGCGACCGGCGTCAGCA
>JACQAX010000316.1 GCA_016194795.1 Deltaproteobacteria bacterium
ACATTCGTCTGCTTCTGGGTAAATTCGGCCGCGAGCGTTTTTACGTCTTTGTACTTCGCTTGCATTTCTTGAAGAGCTGACTTCCTGTTTTGCTCGGTCTTCGGCGCTTTGCCGGCGACGGCCTTTGTGGCTGAAAACGCGCTCTGGGAGCTTATTTCGAGCGATGTTGCAAAAACCAGGAGCGTGAGCGCGATCTTGCTTGCGGCGTGATTCATGCGAAATTCTCTCCCGAAGAACGTGAATGAACGGTTGGATGCGTCTTGTGGCTCAGAAATTATTTTCAATAAATGAATTTTTTTTTGGGAAATCCAGAAACATCGCGTAAAATTAATTTAGCTTTTCAGATCATGTTAGAAGTCAACAAGGAGGCATCAAATGGAAAAGAAGAAAGCTAAGAAAAAAGCCACCAAGAAGAAAGCGAAGAAGAAGTAACTCTTCGCTTCAGCAGAAGTAGAATTGATAAAGGGGGAGCAGGCTACTGGCCGCTTCCCCTTCGTTTTTTCTGAGGTTTAAAAAACCTCCCTCCGTCACTAGCGCGCCGCGTCCAGATTTGCTATAGCCCCTGCATCTCAGGGGGTTTTATGGGGATGTTCTCTCGGTTCTTGCTTCCGATCTCGGCAGCCGCGCTCGTGCTCGTGGCGGCTGGCTGCAACGGCACCAGCGGCGGCGACAACGGCGGCGGCGGAAACAAGTCGAGCGAGGACGCCTGGGTCGTGGCGTTCAAGAAAGAGCTCGCCCGCACCGAGCAACGTTTCTTCGAAGCCCGCTACATCCAGAAGCAGGACGATCCGTTCTATCTCAAGGAAGTGCTGCCCAAGATCGACGTGTCCAAACCGCTCGGCAAGCAGGTTCGCCAGGCGATCCAGCTTCGTCGCGAGGACTTCCAGGACTCCTGGCCGGTGCTGAGCGACCAGCTCGCGCGCACCCAGTTCATTTTCGCCGCGACGAGCGTCGTGCCGGCCTACCAGGCGATGATCGCGCTGGCCCAGGCCGGTGAACCGGTCGACGCGGAGAACGCCGGCAACATCATCAAATTCAAAGGCCTCGTCGAGCGCGGCACGATCTTCGACGCGCAGAGAAAGACGCTCGATCTCGCGCCGCAGACCCGTCAGGACGTCGCCGAGCTCGCGAGCAGGATCGCGGCGCGCACCATCGGGCTCGTCACGTCGGCCGAAGGCCGCGTTTCGGGCGCCGTGCGCGCGAAGCTCACGCTGCTCAAGAACGAGATCCGGCTGCTCAACATGGCCGCCGCCGCGCAGGCCGGCCAGCCCGTTTCCGAGGGCAGCGAGCCGTTCGTCGCCGATCCCTCGAAGCTTTGGGGCGACCTCAAGGGCGTTTACGACCAGATCTTCAGCGCGCTGAACGGCGCCGAGAAGATCGACGATCTTCGTCTCGAGATGGCTTCGAAGGCGCTGACGAAGAAGGACCGCAAGTCACTCAATGGCCGTATCGACCACCTCATCGTCTCGGACGTGGTTCCGGTGTTCGACACGCTCCCGCAGCTGCAGGCTCGGGAGGCGGAGCTCTTGAAAAAGCTGCAGTTCGCCACCGAGAAGCAGTTCTCGATCGCGACCATCGCCTCGAAGGCGGAATAGCGATCCGATGCCGGTCCGTTTCCACTTTCCCGACGGTCAGGAGTGCGAGGTCGAGTCTTACTCCCAGCTCAATCTGCTCGCGCACGCGCAAATCGCCGAGCGCAGCGTGCAGTCGCGCTGCGGCGGCCATCGCGAGTGCGGCACCTGTCGGGTGCGGATCGAAAGCGGCAAGGTGAACGAGCCGAGCGCCGAAGAACTCGAGTTGCTGCACCGGGCCGGAGCGGCGCCGGGAATGCGCCTGGCATGCCAGGTTTTTCCGGAGTCGGCAGACCCGGCCGGGCAACCGGTCGTCGTTCGCGTTCCCGGTGAGAAATTCGTTGATGCGCGCGGGAAGTCGCGCCGATAATCAAGGAATGAAGGATTTCCTCATCCTTGACGGCCCCACCGGCACCGAGCTGATCGCAAGAGGGTTCCCCTCGGAGCCCGGGCTCTGGACGGCGCGCGCGGCGCTCGAAGCGCCGGACCTCCTGCGCCAGGTCCATCGAGACTACCTCGCCGCCGGCGCCAACATCCTCACGGCCAACACCTTTCGGACGAGCTCGTACGCGCTCGCCAAGGGCGGCTACGATGCCGCTTTCGCGCGCCGGCTCACCCACGCGTCGATGGCCGTCGCGACCGAGGCGATCGAGGAGTTTTCGGAGGACGCGGCCGGCGGACCCAGGTTTCTCGCCGGCAGCCTCGCTCCGATCGAGGACTGTTACCGGCCGCAGGCCGCCCCCGAGCTCGCGACCCTCGAGCGGGTGCACGCGGAGACGGCCGCCTGGCTCGTCGAGGCCGGCGCCGACCTGATCCTGGCGGAGACCATGGGCAGCGCGCGCGAGGCCCTGGTGGCCGTGCGCGCGGCACGCCGGGCCGGCGCTTCGGTATCGGTGAGCTTCATCACCGACGAGAGCGGGGCGCGGCTGCTCGGCGGCGACACCGTGCTCGTCAACTGCGTCCACTCGGACGTCGTCGAGAAGGCGCTCGGCGAGCTGCAGCCGCTGGCGAGCGACGGCGTCGTTCTCGGTGCGTACGCGAACGCCGCGCGCATGCGCGTGCACCCGATCACGGGCGCGGTCGAGTGGGAGAGCGACTCGAGGCCGGTCGAGCAGCAGGCCACCGAATACGGCGGGCGCGCCGAAGCCTGGGCGCGGCGCTTCGGGGCGCGGATCATCGGCGGGTGCTGCGACATGACGCCGCTCCACGTGCGCGCGCTCACCCAGGCGTTCAGGAAATAGCGAGCATCCGCTCGAGCGGCACGAGCGCGCGGGCGCGTAGCTCCTCGCCCATCGCGAGCTCGGGCGTCTCGTCCCGCAGGCAGTCGCGGATCTTCTCGAGCGTGTTGAGCTTCATGAACGGGCAGTCGTTGCAGGCGCAGTTGGCCTCGGGCGGCGCCGGGATGAACTCCTTGGCGGGGGAGGCCTTCCTCATCTGGTGGAGGATGCCGGACTCGGTGACGACGATGAACTTCGTGGCGGGGCTCGTCTGGGTGAACTTGAGCAGCCCCGAGGTCGAGCCGATGAACTCGGCATGGCGCAGGACGTGCGCCTCGCACTCGGGGTGCGCGATGATCGGCGCTTCCGGGTGCCGCGTCTTCAGCTGAACGAGCTTCTTTTCCGAGAAGACCTCGTGCACGATGCAGCTGCCGTTCCAGAGGATGAGCTCGCGGCCGATCTTCTTGGCGAGATAGGCGCCGAGGTTGCGGTCGGGCGCGAAGATCACGGGCCGGTCGGCCGGGATCGCGCGCACGATCTTCTCGGCGTTGCTGCTCGTGCAGATGTAGTCGCTCAGCGCTTTGATCTCGGCCGAGCAGTTGATGTACGAGACGACCGCGGCGCCGGGGTGCTTCGCCTTGAAGCGCGCGAAGAGGTCCGGCGGGCACGAGCTGGCGAGCGAGCACCCCGCCTTGAGGTCGGGCAGCACGACTTTCTTCGACGGGTTCAGGATCTTGGCCGTCTCGGCCATGAAATGCACGCCCGCGAAGACGATGATTTTCGCGTCGGTCGTGGCGGCCTTGCGGGAAAGCTCGAGGCTGTCGCCCACGAAGTCGGCGACGTCCTGGATGTCGGGCTCCTGATAATAGTGCGCGAGGATGACGGCCTGCTTTTGCCGCTTCAGCTCCGCGATCTCGTCGAAAAGGTCACGCATGGGGAGCTTTTAGCACAATCGCGTCACAATTGCGTGTGGCGGTGGGCCTCGGCGTACCGGGGGTCGTCGCGCCGGTTGGTGTCGGGGTCGATGCCCCAGCTCTTGGCGGTCGACACGCAGAGCACCTGACCCCAGTAGAGCGCGAGCAGCGCCTGCCAAGCCTGGGCCAGGGGAGCGGCCTGCTTGACGATCGAAGCGTCCCAGGACGGCTCGAGCACGAGGCACCCGAGCGCCTCGGCCGCTTTGCGGCACGCCGCCAGGCGGCCGTGCTCGAGAAGCTTGGAAAGCGCCGCCTGCGTTCGCGGCGGAAAAGCCTCGAGCGCGACGACGGTGTCCTCCTCGTCGACGCTGGCAAGCGGGCCGTGGAGAAACTCCTCGGTGTTATAGGCGTGAGCGGCGACGTGGATGATCTCGCGCGCTTTCAGCGACAGCTCGAGCGCGATCGCGTGGAAGGCCCCGCCGCCGACGAAGTGCAGGCCCGCGCCGCGCGTGACGATGCCGCCGAGGGCCGCCTCGAGGTCGTCGATCTGGGCGCCGATCGCCTGCAGCAGCACGGCCGCGAGCTCGCGGTCGGCGCGCAGGCGCTTGGCCGCGGCCGCCGGCAGCAGGCGCGCCACGAGCTCGGAGCATGCGGCCATGGCGCCGACGAGGCTCATCGTGTGGGCAAGCGACGTTTCCTGGGGCGAGGTGTAGACGTACGGATGCGAGCCCGTGGGCGAATCCTCGCCGGTCACGAGGACGCGCTTGCGGGGGGCGATCGCGTCGAGGAGCTTTTTCGTGAGGCCGCGGTTTCCCCGATGCGAGACCACGACGTGCAGCTCGTCGCGCGCGGCCGTTTTCGCGTAGTTGCCGGCGAGAAAGTCCCAGGACGTGAGCGCGCGAGCCGGAAGCTTTCCGCCGCTGGCCTCGCGACAGAGCGTCGCGGCCCAGAGCGCGCACTGATAGGACGTGCCCGTCCCGACGAAGGTGATCGAGCGCGCGCCTTTGAGCGCGGCTCGCGCTTTCGCCGGAACGCGCTCGCTCCAGTCGAGGCCGAGAATACCGGATTGGCGGTCCATCGCTTTTTGGGTTTCGCTGAGCTTGTTCGGGGTCATGGCGAAGTTGTCTCGTTTCTTTAGGGAGATGTCCAGGGGAGCAGGCTTTTGGACGAGAGGCCGGGCGCGCCGTCGGGAACGCGCGGGGAGTTATCCCCGGACTTATCCCCAAGCCGGCCATGCTGGACGACGTTTTCGTAATGCCGTAGGTAAGAGCGCGCCATCGCCTCGTCGGTCAGGCCGTCGAGGACGCGCGCGCGACAGCGTTCGGGCGAAAACCGCTTCGTGTCCGCGAGCGCGGCGACGAGGTCGGAGCCGTTGGCGCTCAGCACCCCGACGTCGGGAGTGACGAGCTCGGGCAGCGAGCCGTACGGCGTGCCGAAGACGGGACAGCCGCTGGCCAGCGCTTCGGCGACCGCGATCCCGAAAGGCTCGTGCCAGCGCACCGGGAAGAGCAGGCCGCGCGCGCGCGCCAGGAGCGGCCGCTTGACGTCATCGCCGACCATTCCCCGGAAACGCGCGCCCGCGCGCGGAACGTATCTTTGCAGCCCGAGCGGCCAGTCGCGCGAGCCGAGCACCTCGAGCTTCAGGCCGGCGGCGCGCGCCACGGCGCGGGCGCCCTCGAGGTTCTTCACCGTCCAGGACGCCTTCGCCAGAAAAACCAGGTAGTCGTCTCGCTCCGGCGAGCACTCGTAGCTGGAAACGTCGATGCCGTTGTAGACGAAGTGCCGCGCCCCGTGGTTTTCGGCGTGCTTGCGCGAGATGAAGATCGTGTTGGGGTGGAACGTCTCGCCGGGCTGGCCGTTGCCCTCGATGGTCACGACAAACGGGCGTTTCGGCGGGCGGGCAGGGGTGCTCCAGAGGTGAAGAACGTCGACGTCCGAGGGGACGAGACTCTCCCAGTCGGCGTGCTCCCGCGCGGCGATGACGCGCGTCCCTTCGACGTGGCTGCCCTCGCGCGCGACGAGCGTCGTCTGGTGGCCCAGGCGGTTGAGCGCGCGCGCGAGCCAGTAGACGATACGCTCGGTGCCGCCGTATTTCGGCGGTGGAATCAATGCGTCGTGGCAGAGGGCGACGTGCATGGCTCGTGACATTAACAAATCAGATGCTAAGAGTCTTTTTAATATGGGAGATGGCGCGGAGTTCGAGATCGTCGGCGGAGGGCTGGCCGGCTTGGCGGCGGCGGCCGTGCTGGCGCGGGCCGGAGGCAAGGTGCGCGTGCTCGAGAAGCGGCGCTACCCGTGCGTGAAGCTTTGCGGCGAGTTTCTTTCGCCCGAAGGGCTCGCGGCGCTCGCGCGGGTCAGCGGCGTCGAGGCGTCGAGCCTCGTCCGGGAGCTGGGCGCGCGAGCGCTGTCGAAATTTGCCTGGCGCACGCGCGCGGGACGCACGCTCGAGCTCGAGCTTGCGCCGCGAGGCTGGGCCGTGCGTCGCGACATCCTCGACCTTTGGCTCGCGCGGCGCGCGGAGGCGCTCGGCGCGGAAGTTCGCTTCGGCACGGCGGTCGAAGGGCCGCTTGACTCCGGCGCGCGCGCTCTCTGGGCCGTCGGCAAGGAGCACTCCGGCCTGAAGAGCCCGTTTTTCGCCGTGAAGGGTTACGCCGACGATGCGGGCGCCGA
>JACQAX010000317.1 GCA_016194795.1 Deltaproteobacteria bacterium
CGATGCGCACGCGCCGCACGGGACGCGCGACGACCGCGTCGAACGCGTTGTTGAGGAGATTGAGCAGCACCTGGGAGATCTGCACCGGTCGGCAGCGCACGAGCAGGTCGTCGGCGAACGGCTCGATCTCGAGCACGATGTCGTGGTGCCGGAACTTCGCCTCGCAGAAGCCGAGCGTGTCGGTGATCACCGACTTGAGCTGCGCCGTTTCGAGTCCCTCGCTGCCGCCTTCTTTCGCGAACGCATGCAGCCCCTTGATGATCTTCGCGATGCGTGCCGTCGTCAGCGCGATCGTCTGCGAGACCCCCTCGAGATCGCCGCGCGTGAGCGCCGCGCGCTCGGCCATTCGCACGAGAAGCTGCGCATTGCCCTGGATGATCGTGAGCGGGTTGTTGATCTCGTGGGCGATGCCGGCGGCCATCTCGCCCAGGCTCGAGAGCTTCGAGGCGTTGGCGAGCGCCAGCCGCTGCTGGTCGAGCCGCGCGGCCGAATCCTTGAGCGAGGTGATGTCCTGCGCGATCCCCGCCATGCGATAGACGCGGCCGCCGGCATCGCGCACGGGAAACGCGCGGTCGCGGATCCAGCGGATGGACCCGTCGGGCCGGACGACGCGATACTCGATGTCGTAACCGCCCGTCGCCTGCTCGGGCAACGCGGCGACCACCTTCGCCCGATCGTCGGGATGGATCGCGTCGAGAAAGGACATCGGCTGCTCGTAAAGGCTTCGCCGCGACCGGCCCCAGATCCGCTCGTACCCCGGGCTGATGTAAACCATGTCGTACTTGGTGAGGTCGGTGAGCCAGAACACCTCTTCGATGTTCTCGGAGAGCTGGGCGAAGCGCTCTTTCTCGTCTTCGAGCCGGTACGCGCGCTCGAGAAGCCGGCGCATCACGGTGATGACGAAGCCCGTGACGAGCAGGATGAAGCCCATGCGGGCGAGCCCGCGCGTGACCACCTCGGGAGTGATCGCCGCGGAAAAAAAGAAGTAGAACGCCAGGTAAACGGCGTTGAACGCCAGGAGCAGCGGAAACGAATAGCCGGGAACGACCACCGTTCGCGTCGCGATGCCGATCGCGCACGTGGCGCAGCCGAACCAGGCGATCCAGCTCGAGGCCCCGCCGACCCGAAGCAGCCCGGCGAGCAAGGCGAGGCTCACCACGCCGCCGACGATCACGAACGGCATGTGCCCCTCGGCCTTCGCCGGAAACCTGCCGAAGATCTCGTTGAGCGCCATCACCCCGAGCCACTGCACGAGCGTCGAGGGCGCGTTCCAGCCCGGAGCATGCCAGTTGAGGACGATGCACGCCGCGACCAGCAGCCCATACCATCTCAGGTACCTGCCGTAGATCGCGCTGATCTCCCGAAGCTCGGTGAGTTGTTTCATCGTACGAAACCCGCTCTCACAACAAAATGGTCCTTTCAAGGCGTCTCTATGATAAATCCCGGGAATGGGCCTCATTCGCGAAAACGTCCCGCTCGCGCCACTCACCTATTACAAGATCGGCGGACCGGCCCGCTGGTTCGCCCAGCCCACGTCGCTCGAGGAGCTGGGGCAAGTCGCTGATTTCCTGGCTTCGAACCGCATGCCCTACTTCGTGCTCGGCGCCGGATCGAACGTGCTGCTCGACGACGCGGGCTTCGACGGCCTGGTCCTCGGCACCACGAAGCTCGATCCGTCGCTCGACTCGTCCGATCCGTCGAAAGAGGTGCTCACCGTCGGCGCCAGCGTGCCCGTGATCCAGCTCCTGCGCGCCTGCATGCGCGAAGGGATCTCGGGCTTCGAGCTGCTCGTCGGAATTCCGGGCAATATGGGCGGCGTGTTCGCGATGAACGCCGGCACGCGCCTCGGCGAGATCGAGAAGGCGATCGTCGAGCTCACCCTCTACGACCTGGCGACGAAGACGTCGCGCACCCTGCCCCGCGCGCGCCTGAGCTACGGGTACCGGAGCCAGCGCTTCCTCGGGCCCCACGAGCTGATCGTCGGCGGCAAGCTGCGCGGCACGCGCTCGGAGCCGAAAAAGGTGCAGGACGAGGTGCAGGCGCTGCTCGCCGCGCGCAAGAAGGCCCAGCCGATCGACAAGCCGAGCTGCGGCAGCGTGTTCAAGAACCCCGATCCGGCCAAGGGGGTGCACGCCTGGAAGGTCGTGGCCGACGTCGGCCTGCGCGGCCACCGCATCGGCGGCGCCCAGGTGAGCGAGCTGCACACGAACTTCATCGTCAACCTGGGCGGCGCGACCGCCAGCGATGTCCGGGCGCTGATCGACGAGGCCAAGGCGCGCGCGAAAGACCGGCTCGGGGTGACGCTCGAGGAAGAGGTTCAGATCGTCGCTCACGATGGCGGCAAGAGGCTGTCGTAGCTTCGGGAAAAGCCGGGCTCACCCGATATGGGCCGGATAAAGCGTCGCATTCAGCTGCAGAATGAAGAAAACAAAGTAGATCGCCCCGTAAAACATGGCGACCTTCTCGACCGGAATCGGATAGGTCTTGCGAACTCCGCGAATCACGAACAGCCCGTAAACGAGCAGCGAAAACGGCTCTCCGAGCGGCAGGAGCAGCATGAACGCGAGCAGCGGGTGGACGGCCATGACCCGAAGCATCAGCTTGAAAGCCACCGAGAAGGGTCCCGGCTGCTTGTTGAAATGGGTGCCGGCGAAGATGAAAACCGCGGTGAGAAAGCCGCTGACCGCCACCTGAAGGGGCGCCCTGAAGAAGTTCGCGAACATGACGAGCCGGGGCTGCGTCGACGTGTAGGCCACGATCGCGGCGGGGACGATGCTGAGCACCGCCAGGAAAACCGCGTAGTGGATGTCGCGTGGCCCGATCTCGCCCGAAAAGTCGCCCGCCCAGACCCGGCCGCGTTTCCTGGCCAGCGGGTCTCTCAGGATGTTTTCGAAGAGCTCGCGCAGGTCGGTCCGCCAGCGCGAGACGCAGAAACTGACGGCGTGGTTGACCTGGCTGGAATTGCGCATGGGCGCTCATCCTGCCTAGACTGAACTTTCTTGTCAACCAAACGGGCCAGGTGTATCGATTTAGGAAACACATGTTTACCTCCTTGAAGCGCAAGCTCGTCGGAACGCCGATCGCGTCCGCCGAAGCGCATAATGAGCGCCTGACCAAAGTGCGGGCGCTCGCCGTTTTCTCGTCCGACGCGCTCTCGTCCGTCGCATACGCCACCGAAGAAGTGCTGCTCGTGCTCATGCTCGCGGGCTCGATGGCGCTCGGCTACTCGATCCCGATCTCGCTGGCGATCATCGGCCTGCTGCTCATCGTCGTGATCTCGTATCGCCAGACGATCTATACGTACCCGAACGGCGGCGGCGCCTTCATCGTCGCGAAGGAAAACCTCGGAGAGGCCGCAGGCCTGGTCGCGGCGGCGGCGCTGCTCACCGACTACGTGCTCACCGTTTCGGTGTCGGCGAGCGCCGGCATCGAGGCCTTCACGTCGGCCTTCCCGCAGCTGCTTCCCCATAAAGTGCTGCTCTGCATGGGCGCGATCGCTCTTTTGGGCGTGATCCGATGACGCTTTTCCTCCTGCTGCGCGCCTTCTCGTCGGGCTGCACCGCCATGACCGGGGTCGAAGCCGTGAGCAACGGCGTGCCCGTTTTCCGCCATCCGGAGTCGCGCAACGCCTCCATCACCCTGCTCGTGATGTCGGGCATCCTCGCGGTCATGTTCTTCGGCATCACCTATCTCGCGCACTACCACGGCGTCGTGCCGAGCGAGTCCGAGACCGTGCTCTCGCAGCTCGCGCGCTCGATCTTCCACACGGGCCCCGTCTACTTCTTCATCCAGTTCACGACCATGGGCATTCTCGTTCTCGCCGCCAACACGAGCTTCGCGGGTTTCCCGCGCCTGGCTTCGCTGCTCGCGCACGACCGCTACCTGCCCCGCCAGCTCGCCACCCTGGGCGACCGCCTGGTCTTCTCCAACGGCATCGTCATGCTGAGCCTGATCGCCTCGGTGCTGATCGTGCTCTTCAAGGCCAGCACCCATGCGTTGATCCCGCTCTACGCCGTCGGCGTCTTCCTTTCGTTCACCCTCTCGCAGTTCGGCATGGTCCGGCATTGGATCCGCGAAAAGGGCCGGGGCTGGCTCCACCACGCGGTGGTGAACTTCGGCGGCGGCGTGCTCACCGCCATCGTCACGGTGATCTTCGTCATCACCAAGTTCTCGCACGGCGCGTGGATGATCCTCGTGCTCATTCCGATCCTCATCACGATGTTCCTGAAGATCAAGACGCACTACCTGTCGGTCGGCAAGCAGCTCTCGCTGATCGGCGCCGATCCGGCGACGTACGCGGGTGGCATCAAGCACACCGTGCTGCTGCCGATCTCGGGCATCCACAAGGGCGTGATCGAGGCGCTGCGCTACGCCCAGAGCATCGCCTCGGACGTGCGCGCCGTGTACGTCGAGATCGATCAGGCCTCCACCGAGCGACTTCAGGAGGAATGGGTGCGCTGGGGTCGCGGCGTGCCGCTCGTCGTGCTCAAGTCGCCCTACCGCTCGATCATGACGCCGTTTCTCAGGTACGTCGACGAGGTCGAGGAGTCGCAGCTCGACGACATGGTCACGATCATCATCCCCGAGTTCGTCACCGCCAAGTGGTGGCAGCAGCTGCTGCACAATCAGACCGCCCTACTCATCCGCGCGGCGCTCGTCTTCAAGCGCGGAAAAGTCGTCACCAGTGTCCGTTATCACCTGACTTAATGCCCACACTATATCGTGCGCGACCAAAAACGACCTTGAACTCAAGGCATTTACTTAGTAGCGTGCCGAGCAAATTCCAAACCGCTTGAGAGGGGTTATCCACATGAAGTTGTTGGCTATTTTTTCCATCGTGTCCGCGCTCTGCGCGGCTTCGGCGCTCGCGGGCGGCCCTAAGATCGGCTTCATCCTGAGCACCATGCAGGAAGAGCGCTACCAGCGCGACAAAAAGGTGTTCGAGGACACCGTGAAGAAGCTCGGCGGCGAGGTCGTCTTCGCCAGCTGCAACAACAACGAGCAGACCCAGGCCGCGATGGTCGACAACCTCCTCTCCCAGGGCGTGAAGGCCCTCGTCATCCAGCCCGTCAACGGCGACACCGCCTCGGGCCTCGTGAAACAGGCGAAGGCCGACGGAGTTTTCGTCGTCGACTACGACCGCCTGATCCGCAACGCCCCCATCGACTACTACGTCACCGAAGACTCCGAGAAGGTCGGCGAGCTGCAGGCCGAAGCCGCGGTCGCCTACACGGGCGGCAAGGGCAACTACGTGCTGCTCATGGGCCAGGCCGGGCACAGCGTCGCCGAAGCGCGCACGCGCGGCGTGATGAAGGTCCTGAACAAGAACCCGAACGTGAAGCTCGTCGTGAAGCAGTACCATGACGCCTGGAGCCCGACGCGCGCCATGGCGACGACCGAGAACGCGCTCACCCGCTACAAGAACGACATCCAGGCCGTCATCGCCAACAACTCGGGCATGGCCCACGGCGCGATCCAGGCGCTTCAGGAGCAGAAGCTCACCGGCAAGGTCTTCGTCGCCGGCGCCGACGCCGACCTGACCGCCGTTCGCGACATCGTCGCCGGCAAGCAGCAGTTCGAGGTGTTCATCTCGATCACCGACATGGCCGAGCGCGCCGCTCGCGCCGCGCACGCCCTGGCCACGGGCCAGACGCCGCCGCACGACACGCTCACCGACAACGGCGCGGGCAAGATCAAGACGACCAACACGCCGGTGTTCGCCGTGAACAAGAAGAACATCGACAAGCAGATCATCTCGACGGGCTTTCATACCCGCAAGGCCGTTTACGGCAACTGAATGTCCGTAAAGTTCGAAAGCGTCTCCAAGAGCTTCGGCGAGCATAAGGTGCTCACCGACGTCTCTTTCGAGGTAAAACCAGGCGAGATCGTCGCCCTGATGGGCGAAAACGGCGCGGGCAAATCGACCCTGATGCGCATTCTCGCGGGCGTGTACCCGCACGGCTCGTACGCGGGCACGGTGCGCGTGCACGGCGCGGAGGCTCGCTTCGGCGGCGTGCGCGCTGCGAAGTCGGCCGGCGTCGCGATGATCCACCAGGAGCTCGGCCTGTTTCCCGAGCTCTCGGTCGCCGAGAATCTTCTCCTCGAGGAAATTCGCGGCTCACACCCTTTCCGCATCCGGTGGGACGAGGTTTTCAAGACCGCGCAGGCGTACTTCGACGAGCTCAAGTTCAACGTCGACGCGCGCGCGCTCGTCGGCGACCTTCGCACCGGCTCGCGCCAGCTCGTCGAGATCGCCCGCGCGCTTCGCACGAACGCGCAGGTGCTCATCATGGACGAGCCGACGTCGGCGCTCACCGAACCCGAGGTCGTGCGGCTGTTCGAGCTGCTCGCCAAGCTGCGCACCGAGGGCAAGTCGATCTTCTACGTCTCGCACCGCATGGAAGAGATCGCGAAAGTGGCCGACAGGGTCGTCGTGCTGCGCGACGGCGTCATCGCCGGCCTCGACGACGCGAAGAGCTTGGACCGCGACAAGATCATCAAGTGGATGGTGGGCCGCGACGTCACGAACATCTTTCCCAAACGCGCTCCCGAAGCGATCGCAAGCCTGAAGGCCGCGCGCGCGGGTGCCGCGCTCTTCTCGACGCGCCAGCTTTCGCTCAGGCAGCTCTCCACCGGCAAGGAGCTCGTGAAGAACTTCGACGTCGACGTCTGGCCCGGCGAGATCGTAGGCCTGGGTGGCCTGATGGGCGCCGGTCGCTCGGACGTCGCGCTGGCGGTGTTCGCCGCTTTCGCCGCGAACAGCCCGCGGCGCAACGAGTTCGAGGTCACGGGCAAGGTGGTCTTCGAAGGGCGCGAGACGAGCTGGGACTCGCCGGCCGAGGCGCAGGCCAGCCAGGTCGCGCTGCTCACCGAGGACCGCAAGCTCACCGGGCTTTTTCTCAACCGCCCCGCGTCCGAGAACATGACGATCACGACGGTGAACAAGCTGGGTGGCGGGCGCCGCCTCGGGGTGATCAACAAGAAAAAGGAGCACGCGACGATCAAGCAGCTCGCCAGCGAGCTCAAGATCCGCGGCCCGGGCCTGCACGTCGAGGTCGGCGTCTACAGCGGCGGCAACCAGCAGAAAGTCGCCTTGGCCAAGTGCCTGGCCCTGGCACCCAATTTCCTGATCCTTGACGAGCCCACGCGCGGCGTCGACATCGGCGCGAAGCTCGAAATCTACGACATCATGGTGCAGCTCACGAAAAAAGGCGTCGGCATCCTCCTCATCTCGAGCGAGCTGCCCGAGCTGCTGGGCCTGAGCGACCGCGTCGTCGTCCTGCGCAAGGGCGAGGTCACGGCGACCTACGACGGCCCCCACTACGACCCTGAACAAATCATGCACTCGGCGAGCTTATGAGAAAATACGTCTCTCTTCTGATCTTCATCGGTACGGTCATCGTGGTCGGCATCGCGACCAACGGCGGCTTTTTCAGCCCCCGCAACCTCTCCAACCTCAGCCGTCAGGTGAGCATCAACGGCATCCTCTCGGTGGGCATGACCTTCGTCATCCTCACCGGCGGCATCGACCTGAGCGTCGGCAGCATCGTCGCGCTCGCGGGCGTGGTGGCCGGAATCCTCCAAGTCAACATGGGCTACGGCGATCGGGGCCTCACGGGCGCGGCGATCACCATCGCGGCCGCGGTCGGCGTCGGCCTCGTGGCGGGCCTCTTCAACGGCCTGTTCATCGTGCGCACGAAGGTCGTGCCGTTCATCATCACGCTCGGCCTCATGGTCATCGCCCGCGGGGTGGCGCTCATCCTCGCCAAGGGGTCGATGATCTCGCCGACCGGCGACGCGTTCAGCTTCCTCGGAACGGGCTTCATCGGGCATACGCCCACGACGATCATCCTCGCGCTGATCATGATCGTCGGCATCGTCTGGAGCCTGGCGTCGAAGAACTATCTCAGCGTCGTGCTGACCGCGGTGACCGGCGGCTCGTTTCTCTACGCGTTTCTCGGCTACACCGGTGCTCCGATCCCCGTGCTGATCTTCGGCGGCCTGGCCCTCTTCGCGCACTTCATGCTGCAGAATACCGTTTACGGCCGCTATGTCATCGCCACCGGCAGCAACGCCGAGGCGGCGTTTCTCTCGGGCGTGCCGGTCGAGCGCATCACGCTCGGCGTTTACGTGCTGATGGGCGTCCTGGCCGGTCTCTCGGGAGCGGTGCTCACCGCGCGCCTGGGCGGCGCCTCGCCGAACGCGGGCGACCTCTTCGAGCTCGACGCGATCGCGGCCGTCGTCATCGGCGGCACCCGCCTCACGGGTGGCGTGGGCTCGATCGGCGGCTCGGTGCTGGGCGCGTTCCTCATCGGCGTGCTCAACAACGGCATGAGCCTGCTGAACATCGAGGAGTTCTACCAGAAAGTGATCAAGGGCATCATCATCATCGTCGCGGTCTGGATCGACGTGAAGGGCCGCAGCGGCAGGAAATAGCGCCGCTGATACGCCGCCTTGGATCAGCGCGCTCGTTGTGCTGGATTTCCGGCACCCCTCGCCTCGATTCGCGAAATGCGGTAAAATGACCGTTGGTGGGGAGGGCTCTTATGCCCAGAGTTTTTTTGCTCGTGATCGCGCTCGCGTTGCTCGGGGGAGCGGCGCAGGCCACGGCCCAGGAAAAGCAGCTTCTGAATAAGAACGGCCCTCCGGACGACGGGGACCGGCGCAGGGCGCTCAATCGCGCCATCAACCCGAACGAACGGCTTTTTCCCATGGAGTATGACGACGCCATCAAGGGTGGCGAAGTCCTGATCCAGCACCTCGAGGCCGAAAAGAAACCGCACCGCGACTTCATCCAGCAGATCGACGACCACCATTTTCCCGAAGTCCACGTCAGCAAGCTCGAGAACATCCTCGACAAGTTCTGCAACAACACGACGAAGTTCCCTCTGACCAGATGCAAGAAGGGGGAATGCGCTGTCGAGCGCTCGCCGAGCAGCGATCTCTGCGAGCGCATCTTCGAGAGCCCCTGCTACAAGGCGATGGCCACGAGCGTCGGCCTGGCGAAGGCGGGCTCGGAGACGATCATCGAGTGCCCGATGGTGAAGCGCAAGCTGCAAGAGCAGGCCATCGACGACATCGACGGCGAGATCTTCGCGGTCAAGGAAAAGCAGCAGAAGGCCGCCGAGCTGCGCGACAAGGCGGTTCGCCGCTCACTGGGCCTGGACGAGGAAAAGAGAGACCCCAAGTCGCTCGAGGCCGACGACGACAACGCGCCTCTGCGCAAGCGCCACGAGTCGAAGAAGCTGATCAGCCGGTCGGTCGACAGAAACGGCTGGCGCTTGTCGTAGACGCCTTCGGCGATCGTGTACTGCAGGCCGGTGCGAAGGCCGACGACGGGTTCGGAGAAGTGGAAGGGGCGGTAGATCAGCCCGGCTCGCGCGCGATAGATCTTGTCGTTGACCGAGTTCTGGGTGGCGAAGGTGTCCTGACCGCTTTCGTAGCTGAGCGACGTCTCCACCATCGGCCACGACGGGTCGAAGTCGAGCTTGAACGAAAGCCCGATCGACAGGCGCGTCGAGTCGGTCTCTTCGGGCGCGTTGCAGTGGTAGAACTGGAAACCGAGCTGCGGGCCGAGATGCAGCTCCGTCGCTCGGGCGCGGCTGGCCCCGAGAACGACGCAGATGGCGGCGATGATGGCGAGCGCTCTAATCAGAAACACGTACCATTCTTTTTGCAGATCGGAAGGCAGCTGTCACCAGCGGGCTCGTAGGCGGCGAGATATTTTTTCTCCGGCGCCACCCAGCGGGCGCCCTGGCGCTCGAGGCGGGTGAGGACCGTGTCGAGCTGGTCGCGCGTGAAACGCGTCGAATGGATGAGCAGGACGAGCGCCGAGCCGTCCGCAAAAACGGGCGCCGAGGCGAACTGCGCGTCGATGGTCGCCAAGGCCTCGGCGACGATCGCCTTGGCGCGCTGGCTGCCGCTCCCTTCGGGAGCGCCCGAAGCGAAGTGGTACTTCTCCGACCACGACCAGTCGCGCGAGTCGAAGCTCACCGGCCAGATCGCGTGGCCGCGCTCGCGAATGCGCCGGCAGGTCGTTTCGCGGTCGGAGGCCTTGGCGCCGAAGTCGAGGTTCGGATAGCGGAACGCGCGCGCCACGGGCGCGCCCAGCCTGGCGGCTCCGGCCAGGAGCGAATCGGCCTCGTCGACGGACCCCAGAAACTCGCTCTCGCTCGAATCGCTTCGCGCCTTGTGGCGCGCAGTGTGGTTGGCGAAGACGAAGCCCGCTTCGCGCCAGCGCGCGAGCACCGGCCACTCTTCCGCCGTCACGAAGGCAGGATTGACGAAGGCGACGCCGCCGGGCACCCCGTGCCGGACCAGGGTTTCCCGGATCGTGTCGTAGGCGCGCACGCGCTCCTGGATATCCGAAACGAACCACATCGGCACGTCGTCGACCGTGATGAGGACCGGGCGGCCTCCCGCGTCGGCCTGCTCGTGCAGCAGCGTCCCCCGCCGCTCGAACGCCGTTCTCAACGCGGCTTCGGCCGGCTTGCCGAAAACGCAGAAGCCCGTGTCGCGCGCCGGATTCTCGACGATGTCGAGCGCCCAGAGCTGGAAGCGCGCAAGCTTGCCGGCCCGCGCGCTCGTGGCCCAGACCTCGGTGAAGGCCTCGTACAGGCGCCGCTGAAGGTCCAGATCGAGCTCGCCTTCCCAGTTCCAGGGCTCGCGCGCGGCTCCCTTGACGCTCGCGTACCCGACCTCCGAGAAGTAAAGCTTCTTATGGTTGCGCTCGGCGACTCGCACGAGCCGCTCCTGCCACTTCTTCCAGCCCGCGACGAGCTCGGGCACCGACGTCTTGTGGTCGCTCGACGCGAGCGGATAATACGCGCTCATCGCGATGTAGTCGGACGCGTCCCAGAACGGGATCTGCTCGAACTGGTCCCAGTTCGAGACGAGAATCACCGAGGTCTTCGGCCCCACCCGCTTGCGCGCCTCGTTCGTCGCCGATCGCCAGTAGGCCGTGCGCCGGGCCTGCTCGCGCGGATCGCTCTGGATGAAGAGCCGGTTCAGCTCGGTACCGGCGACGAGATCGTCGAGCTCGGCCTCGCGCGCGAGATCGGCCATCTCGAGCAGCAGCGCGAGATACGAGCGCCCCCAGGCGTCGAAATCGGTGGGCTCGAAGAAGCCGCGCCACGCGCCGTCGTCGCGGCCCATCGCGATCGGAAGCAATCCCGAGCCGTAGCCGCGGCGCTTGAGCTCGCGCGCGATCCTGAGCACGCGATCTTTGTAGGCCGGCGCATCGGTCGCGCACCAGTGGATCTCGTTCGCATGGCGATCCTTCTGGCAGAGCTCGAGGGCGATATTGAAGTGGGTGGCGCCGATCGCGTGGGCGCGCTCGACGTCGGCCATCACCTTCTCGAAGGGCTCGTTGGGAGCGGCGAGGCTGAGCACGAAGCCGTCGCCGCCGTGCGCGGGCGCGGCCAGGGTGGCGAGAACGGAGAGCAGGGAGAGCGTCATCATCATTACGGTCCTTCCGGGTGGTTCGCGATGAAGTCGTGGTACCAGCGCGCCGACGGGCGCACCGTGCGCTTGAGGGTCGCGTAGTCGATCTCGACGAGCCCGAAGCGCGGCGAGTAGCCGCTGTTCCACTCGAAGTTGTCGGTGAGGCTCCAGTACCAGTAGCCTCGAACGTCGCTGCCCGTGCTGATCGCGCCGCGCAGCGACTCGAGGTGGCGCTGGATGAAGCCCGCGCGTTGCGCGTCGAGCGCATCGGCGATGCCGTTCTCGCTCACGACGATCGGGAGCCTGTCGGAGAGATGGCGCTCGGTCGACTTCACGATCTCGCCCATGCCCTCGGGATAGGTTCCGCCGCCGGGCGGCTCGATCCAGCGCACGCCGAGGTCGTTCGAAGGGTCGCGCTCGATGAGGTAGCGGGAGTAATAGTTCACGCCGACCCAGTCGAGCGAATGCGCGGCCTCGGCGACGTCGAGCGCCTCGCGGTGGCCTTTCTTCAATGCCGGAATGGGCGGAATGTCCCAGGCCAGATGCCCCGTCTGCAGCGCCTCGAGCGCCGCCCAGCCCGACAGGTGCTCGAGCACGGCGATGCCCTTGAGATCTTCCTGGCCGGCCTCGGTCGCCGGATCGTGAGCCGGATGGAAGACGTTGAGGTTGAGCGCGATCCCCACGCCGTGAACGGCCAGCGCCTTCGCCGACGGTGGCGTATGCTCGCGCAGCACCTTGGCCGCCGCCGCGTGCGCGCGCACGAGGTTCTCGAAAACCTTCACGCCCGTCTTGAAGTCGCTGATGCCGGGCGGGTAGGCCCCCTTGAGATAACCCTCGGTGATCTGCACCATCGGCTCGTTGAACGTGATCCAGATCGAGACGTGCGGATACAGGGCGGTCGCGACCGCCTCGGCGAAGGCGGCGAAGAGCTTCGGAGACTCGGCGCTCGTCCAGCCGCCGGCCTCGTGAAACCAGCGCGGATGCGTGAAGTGGTGCAGGGTCACGACCGGCTCGATACCGCGCGCGCGCAGGTCCATCACGACGTCGCGATAGTGGTTGAGCTCTCGCGGGTCGAAGAACCCGGGGCTCGGCTCGATGCGCGACCACGACACCGAAAGGCGGACCGTGTTCAGGCCGAGCTGCTGGGCAAGAGCGAAGTCTTCGCGGAAGCGATTATAATGATCGCAGGCGACCTCGGTGGTTTCGCCACGCTCGATGCGCCCGGGGACGTGCTCCCAATCCCACCAGTCGGACTTGTCGTTCCCACCTTCGACCTGATGGCTCGAGAAGGCCGCTCCCCAGAGAAAACGGCTCGTATCGGCGTGGACCGTCGAAAGCGACATCATTATACCGGCAAGCAAGATGATCGTACGCATCGCTCAATTCATCCGTAACAAGAACGGATTGGCAAGGCTCAGCTGCTAACGCGCGCAGTGCGGCATCTTCAGGGGAGAAAGCCCGTACGCAGGAACTTTCGCCGCGGGGCAGCCTGATAGAGTCGGTATTTTTTGACGAGAAAAACCAGGATCGCGACGCCC
>JACQAX010000290.1 GCA_016194795.1 Deltaproteobacteria bacterium
AAGCTCCGCAGCAAATGCGTTCGCCCGAATCTCCTTTGGAGCTGGGTTCCAGGTGCAACGAGGTCGCTAGCCGAGCACTTCGACGCCGAGCATCCATCGTGAAGGTCAAAGTAGTAGTGTCCCAGTTCATGGGCGCAGGTAAACGCCTTGCGTGACACTTCACGCGATGGCTCAGGAGGAGGGCTTCGAACAAAATTCCGGCGAAATTTCGCCAAGCCACTGAGCCTACCTTCGCTAGTTCCAAGACCCAAAACTCCCAAACGCCACCTCCAAATCAACAATTCAAAATCTAACGAAACCAGAAAGAGGTTTTTCATGGCCGCAAGGGCACACGTGTATCGTCAATACGACAACCGCACAAAAACTCTCGTCGCTATGTCGAGAAATCCCCACCTCTATTCAGAGCTGAAAATCCCAAGATCGACCGCACGGTACTGGGCATCCAGCGCTAAACTCCGCGCTGTGCCAGACCGCGACGGGTATTCCGAGCGAGACGCAGCACTTGCTCTCCAACTCGAAGCTACTGCTTCAGAGCTCGCGCGGCTAAAAGCGACGTTAAAACTTGTCCAGGCGGCAGCCGAACTTTCCGGCAATACGATCTCATGGCGTCGTTTTCCGAAGGAAGAGCAAAAACGAAAGTTTCTTGCGCTCATCGAGGAGGCTGGTCGCGTCGTGCCGCTGCGCATGTGCCTTGAGCTCGTCGGCCTTTCGTATTCTCGCCATCGATCCTGGATTGCGCGCGCTCGTACATGTCAGCTCAACGACCGTAGTTCTTGCCCGCGGGTGATGCCACGGCAGCTCACGGAAAACGAACTCGTGACGATGCAGCGTCTATATAAGAGTTCTGATCTAAAACACCTGTCTCTCGCCTCCTTGGCTTTACTCGCCCAGCGCAACGGAGAGGTATATTGTTCGGCTCGTACCTGGAGCAAGTACGCCCAACGTCGAGCCTGGGATCGTACGAGGCACCGGCTTTATCCGAAGCGCAACAAGGTGGGGGTTCGAGCGAGTGAGCCAAATCAGATTTGGCATGTCGATGTCACGCAAATCAGGCTGGTCAGCGGCGAGAAGCGCTACCTTCAGGCAGTTATCGATAACTATTCGAGATACGTGCTCGCCTGGCGCGTTACCGATGGCATGGGCGGAACGAACACGAAGGGTACGATTCAGCGGGCCCTTGATAAAGCAACAGAGTTAAGAGGAGCTCATTCGCCCCCAAATCTTTATTCTGACGCGGGCTTTGAAAATGTTAATTCGAGCGTGCGTTCACTCGTTCGGCGTAGGCGAATTTCTCATACGGTAGCTCAAACCGATGTGAGCTTTTCAAACTCGATGATCGAAGCGCTGTTCCATGCTCTGAGAAATCGCTATCTGTACCAGCACGTGTTCAACACGACAGAGAGTCTCGAGCGTGCGGTCGATTTTTACTTTAGCGAACACAATGATCGGATTCCGCAGCAGGTACTGGGCGGAGCGACTCCGATTGAGCTTTTTCAAGGTCAGTCGATCGAAGCCGAGCGCCTCATTATACGTGCGAAGTCCCAAGCTGCGCGCGAGTTGAGAAACCTGGTGAACAAGATCGCTTCGTGTCGGGCTTGCGAATCACGGTTTGGTTTGGCTCAGACAGCACCCCAAAACGAAAAACCCCGCCAACTCACTGAATTGGCGGGGCAATTTAAATGGCTCAGGAGGAGGGATTCGAACCCCCGACCAGCCGGTTAACAGCCGGCTGCTCTACCACTGAGCTACTCCTGAATATTAAAGATGCAGTGGAACCCACATAAATAGTGGACCCCAGGGGGGAAATCAAGAAGATTTGGCTGCGTACCCCGAGGGGGCTTTCATTTCGGGTGTGAGCATCGCGGCCAAAATCCGGCTGCGCACGTCTGCCATGAGGCGCGGCACGTCGGCGGCGGTCAGTCCTACTGTGGGCACGGGGTCGAGCACCTTGATCACGAGCTCGCCGCCGGTGACCTGGCGCTTGTTCACGTCGAAGTACGAGAACAGGTGCTGGTGGGCGAACGGCACGATGGGCTTTTGCGCGGCGACGGCGATGTGGAAAGCGCCCTTTTTGAAGGGTAGGAGCCGCTCTCCGCGGTCGCGCGTGCCTTCGGCGAAGATCCAGATGCTCTTGCCGTCCTTCTCCATCGCCTCTTTGGCGACGTCCAGGCCGGCCAGCGAATGCGTGCGGTTTTGGCGGTCGATCATGATCATGCCGCAGCCGATGAAGAAGAGCCCGAACAGGGGCATCCATTTGAGCTCTTTCTTCCCGATCACCACCGTGCGGTAGGGGTACATGCAGCCCATCGTGATGATGTCCATGTTCGACTGGTGGTTGCCCACGTAGACGCAGGGCTGGCTGACGTACAACGCCTTCTGGTTTTCGATGCGCACCGTCCAGCCCATGATGCGGCAGCCGCCCCACGAGACGATTCGGCCTAAGATGGCGCCGACACTCGGGTCTTTCCAGCGAAACGGCAGGATGCAGATGCTCGCGAACGTGCCCAGAAAGAACCAGGCGCCCGTGAGGCCTATCCTTATATACATCAGCAATGCGCGCATGCTCTGACGACTATCGCAGAACAATTACTAAACCAATCCCCTTCGAATAGTTGATTGACAGCCTATGTCAATCCCGCTATGACCGCGCCCATAGCAGCTTTACGCGTTTTAGGGGGTTCGAATGATTAAGCTTCGTACTTATATCTTTATGGATAGCCTTCAGCCTCAGCTGGCTGAGTTCATGGGCACGACCGCCCAGGGTTTTCTTCCGATTCCGGGCGATGCGTCGCTCTTCGTCGAAACCGCGCCGGGCATGGCGATCCACCGTGTGACCGACGTCGCGCTCAAGGCC
The DNA here is from genome assembly GCA_016194795.1 of Deltaproteobacteria bacterium. Taxonomy (GTDB): domain Bacteria; phylum Bdellovibrionota; class UBA1018; order UBA1018; family UBA923; genus JACQAX01. The sequence continues at coordinate 2,855 of JACQAX010000290.1, forward strand.
ACCGACGTGCGCCTCGGCATGCAGGTTGTCGAGCGCAGCTTCGGCTCGCTTGAAGTCCACTCCGACGACCAGGGCGCCGTGCTCGAGTCGGGCCGCGCGATCTTGAACGCGCTCGAGCTCGACGAGAAGAAACGCCAGAAGCCGAAAGTCGCCTGGGCCGAAACGATCCGCGCGATCGAACCCGACCACGCCGTCATCATCAACCGCTCGAAGAAGGGCTCGCAGCTGCTTCCCGGTTACTCGATGTTCATCCTCGAGACCGAGCCGGCCGGTTACATCCTGTATGCCGCCAACGAAGCCGAGAAGGCCGCCAACATCACGCTCGTCGACGTTCGCCCCTTCGGCGCGTTCGGCCGCCTGACGATCGCCGGCACTGAAGCCGAGATCGACGCCGCCTCGAAGGCCGCGCGCCAGGCGGTCGAAAAGCTCGAAGGTTCGGTCACCGGCTAACTGATCCACGCACACACAGGGAGAAAAACCATGCTGTATTCGGTTCTTGTTTCTGTTCTCGCGCTCGCGTCGACGGCTCACGCCGACTGGACGCCGGCCAAGGCGCTCGGCGAAAAGTTCGACGTCGCGACGCTGCCTGCGGCAGCGTCCGTGCTCGGCTGGTATGAAACCCGCTGCTACAGCGACTTTCAGGACAGCCAGTACGTCACCAACTTCGACTCGTTCTTGCCGCGCGTGGGCGCGCTCTTCATCGAGAAGACCGACGCCACGGGCGCCGTCAAGATCGGCGTCGACTACTACGTTCGCCGCGACTACAACTACAACAACCGCTACTCGTACGTGACGTCGGGCGAATACCCGGCCTCGAGCGCACCCAGCGAAGTCGAGAATATGCTCAAGAACGACCAGCACACGGTCGCCGTCGAGCTCGACAAGTCGCTCTCGAGCACCGACTACAAAGACAACCGCCGCGTGTTCGTCCGCCAGGGCGCCGACGGCCTCGTCGTCCGCGTGCTGCGTGGTGAGTTCGCCGCCCAGCCGGTGTACTGCGCGATCGTCAAGTCGATCGTGAAGCCCGAGCCGCCCAAGCCTCAGCCCGAGCCGCAGAAGCCGGGCACGCCGACGCAGCCCGGCCGTCGCGGCGACTGAAACATTTTTTAGGGTCCGTAGTTAACAACACTCCAGTAGGAACAAAGGGGAATCAAATGTCTGACGCTCTTGGAATGATCGAAACGAAGGGTTTTGTGGGTCTCGTGGAAGCCAGCGACGCGATGGTGAAAGCCGCGCGCGTCGAGCTCGTCGGGTACGAAAAGATCGGCGGCGGTTTCGTCACCGCCATCGTCCGTGGCGACGTCGCCGCGGTGAAGGCTGCCACCGAAGCCGGCGCTCGCGCCGCTGAGAAGGTTGGCGAGCTCGTCAGCGTGCACGTCATCGCGCGCCCGCACCAGAACATCGACGCCGCGCTCCCGCTCGGCCGTCTCAACGCGAAGACCGACACCGCGGGTCGCCCGGTTGGCTACGCCACCACGTCGGCGAACCCGACGGTCACCCAGTAAGAAGTAAAAATCATGCTGGTTGGAAAAGTCATCGGCACGGTCGTGTCGACCCGCAAGGATCCGAAGCTCGAGGGGCTGAAAATGCTCGTCGTGCAGACCACGGATCTGGCGGGTACGCCCAAGGGCGGCCAGGTCGTCGCGATCGACTCGGTCGGCGCCGGCGTTGGAGAGATCGTGTTGTGCGCCTCGGGATCGAGCGCACGGCAGACCGAATCCACGACGAATCGCCCGGTCGACACGGTCATCATGGCCATCGTCGACACGATCGAAGTCGGTAACGAGACCGTTTTTCAGAAGTAAGTAAGTCAGTAAGAAATCGAGGCTAGTTCAATGCTCGAGTCGAATTCCAACGTCGACGCTATTGTCGAACGTGTAGTTGAACGTTTATTGAGCGGGGCTGGTAGCCCTGCTCATCCGAGTGGAGGGGCGTTTAACACACGTGCCGCATCTTCCGGTGGGTTGTATCGCGAGGCTGGGGTGGCTTCCGCGAAAAGCAGTTCCACGGGATTAGGGGTGCGCACGGGCCGACCCGGCCTGTTCTCGACAGTGCAAGAGGCGGTGAGCGCGGCGAAAGACGCCCAACGGCGTTTCGCCGCGCTCCCCCTTGCACAAAGAAAGCGCATCATCGAAGCCGTGCGCACGCTGATGCGCGCGCACGTCGACGAGCTTTCGACTCTCGCAGTGCAGGAAACCGGCCTCGGTCGCGTCGAAGACAAGAAGC
>JACQAX010000291.1 GCA_016194795.1 Deltaproteobacteria bacterium
CCCGGAGTACGTGTTCGACTGCGCGGCGAAGGTCGGCGGCATCAAGGCGAACATGGATGCGCCGGCGGAGTTTCTCTACCTGAATCTGCAGATCCAGAACAACGTGTTCGAAGCGGCGCGCCTCTCCGGCGTGAAAAAGCTACTCTTCGTCGGCAGCTCGTGCATCTACCCGAAGCAGGCCGAATGCCCGATCCGCGAGGAGTCGCTGCTCACGGGCCCTTTCGAGCCCACCAACGAAGGCTACGCCATCGCCAAGGTCGCCGGCGTGCGCATGTGCCAGTACTACCGCAAACAGTACGGCTCGAACTACATCGCGGCGATCCCGACGAACCTTTACGGTCCGGGCGACCACTACGACCTGAACAAGAGCCATCTGCTTCCGGCGCTGATTCGAAAGACCCACGAGGCCAAGCTCGCCGGTCGCGACTCGATCGAGGTCTGGGGCAGCGGCAAGCCCCGGCGCGAGTTCATGACGAGCGACGACTGCGCGGATGCGCTCGTCTTCCTCATGCGGAAGTATGAGGGCGCCGAGCCGATCAACGTCGGCACCGGCGTCGACCACACGATTCTCGAGCTCGCCGAGACGGTTGCCCGGGTCCTCGGCGCGCGCGTCTCGTTCAAGCTCGACGCCACGAAGCCCGACGGCATGATGAGAAAGGTCGTCGACGTGAGCCGCCTCACGGAGCTCGGCTGGAAGAGCCGCATCGCGCTCGAAGACGGCATTCGCACGGCTTACGAAGATTTTCTCAAAGGACACAAGGCATGAAACTCTCGCTCGTCATCCTGACTTATAATGAGATCGTCGGCGTGCGCGCCCTGTTCGACAAGATTCCGCAGGGCTCCGTCGACGAGGTTTTCGTCGTCGACGGCGGCTCGACCGACGGCACGGTCGAGTTCTTCAAGGAAAAAGGCGTGACCGTCTTCGGCCAGGACGTGCGCGGCCGCGGCGAGGCCTTCCGCGTCGCTTTCCGCAAGGCTTCCGGCGACGCGCTCCTGTTCTTCAGCCCCGACGGCAACGAGGACCCGGCCGACATCCCGAAGTTCAAGCCGCTGCTGGAAAAAGGCTACGACATGGTGATCGGCACCCGCATGACGCCAGATGCGCACAACGAAGAGGACGAGCTGCTCCTCAAGCCGCGCAAGTGGGCCAACAACGCCTTCAATCTGATGGCCAACCTCACCTGGAACCGCCAGAAGTTCGTCACCGACACGATCAACGGCTTTCGCGCGATCACGAAGAAAGCCTGGCACGACCTCGCGCTCGACGGCCCGGGGTACACGATCGAGTACCAGAGCTCGATTCGCGCGTTCAAGCTGGGGCTCAAAGTGGCGGAGTTCCCGACCTACGAGTCGGGCCGCATCGACAACCGCGAGGGTGCGCCTAGCATCGATACGGGGCTTGCGTTCGTGAAGCTTTATCTTTCAGAGCTCAAGGTCGGGAAGTCGTGGAGCCGGAGTCGCGGCGACGCTGTTTCACGATGAAGGTTGAGCGGCAACGAGAGCGAGAAGCACGTTCGCCACGGCGTCTTTGTCCGAGATGAGCAGCGCCTTCACGAGCGCATCGGGCTTGAAGAGCTTTTCAGCCAGCTGCTCGAAGGCGAGATCGATCAGGCGAAGCCCAAGCACGCGGTCCTGATGGCGGTAAAGCACGGTCTCGCACGTGCGGTAAAAACGCTCGCCACAGCCGTCGGGCAGGATGAGCAGCCGCGAGATGCGCGCGGGGCCGGGCTCGGTGCCTTTTTTCTCGTGCACGGCCTGGATGCCTTTTTGCTCGGCGTTGAGCAGCGTTTCGATGCCCTCGAGGCCGCGCTCGACCTGGTGCGCGCCGATGGCGATCTTGAGGGCGCGTTCGAGCTCGGCGGTGTAACTGACGTGGGCGATCTTCATGCGCCCTTCCTGCCAAAGCGGGCGCTGGTCGCGCGTGAGCGCGCGCGCGATCGCGTCGCGGCGCGCGGGGTCGGCCTCGACCTGGCGGGGCAGCTTGAACGTCGTTGTCGTCATGGTAAGTGCGGTCTATCATACGATTCATGGCAACGACACCCGGCATTCCATTTGCCGACCGTGAATTCCTGCTCAAATTCGCCCAGACGCGCATGCCCTTCGGCAAATACAAGGGCGTGCGGCTCGTCGACCTGCCCGAGCCCTACGTCGTCTGGTTCGCCCGCGAGGGGCTGCCCGAAGGCGAGCTCGGCCTGATGCTGGGCTTGGCTTACGAGATCAAGGTGAACGGGCTCGAGCAGCTTTTGCACGGACTTGATGTTTGAAGAACAGCGCCTCGTCGCCGTATAAAGAGGCGATGAGCTCGCTCGTCAGCTCGATCTCGCCGATCTCGTACACCTTGCCGTCGGCGGCCGTCGCGAACATCTTGAAGGCGACGATTCCCTTGGGGAGCCGCGCAAAGCGTTCGCGATACTCGTCGGGCTTGAGCGGAGTTTTCAAAGCCTCTTCGTAGAGCTTTTTGATCTCGGGCGTAGGCCGGAACTCGACCACCGCCGGCACGACGACGTTGCCCTGGTCGGCCACGTCTTTCACTCGCATCGCGGCCTCGTCGAGCGGGAGCGAAAGAGAGCTGATCGGGGCGTTGGGAACGCGCTTGAGCGAGCTCTGGAAGAAATAGTTGATGACCTTCTCGACCGTCCCGCCGGGCGGGGCGAGCGTCGTGGTCAGCGCGTTCGAGAAATAGTTGTTGTCGCCGGGCTGGCCCTCGAGGCTGAAGAGCGCGAGAAAGTTGACCGAGTCCATGCCGTCCGACAGCAGCTTGAGCGACACCGCCGGGATGAGCCTGCTCGTCGAATGGAGCGCCGGCGCGAAGCGCAGCACGCCGACGCTGTCGTAGCGGAACATGCCCGTGAACGGGTGGTTGAGGTTCGTCACGTGAAAGTTGACGGCGCCCACCGAGCCGTACCGGTGCACGATCTTCACGCCCTTGCGGTCGGCGGGCAGCACGTCGAGGTTGCCGCCCTGCTGCTGGGCGAGATCGCCCGTGAACGCCTGCGACAGAAAGCGCTGGCAGACGAGGTTCGTGGCCTCCAGGAAACCCAGCCCCTTGGTGGGCAGCTTGCCCGGCGCATACGCCGAGCTCCGGATCTCGTCCATGATCAGCGACTGTTTTGTTTTGGCCGACAGGTCGCGGTAGGCGGCCTGGGCGCCGGCGGAGATCGAGGCGCCAAGGACCAGGGCCCCGAGCAGGACAAAGGGTGTGCGCACGCGTTTCCTCACCTCTTTTTATCGGAGCAAAGAGAAGCGTGGCGCAGCGGTAACTTTTGCCGGCCTATGTTATAAGACGGCATGAAAGAAGAGGCGTTTCGCTGGGGACCGTTCCTGTTTTTCACACTTGTCCAGAATGCGACGCCGGGGCCGAACGTGATTCTGCTCGCGAGCTCGGGCGGGCTTTGGGGCTTTCGCCGCACGCTCCCGCATCTGGCGGGTATCTGCCTCGGCTTTCCGCTCATGCTGCTACTCGTGATTTACGGCTCGGACCGCGTTTTCAAGGCCGTGCCGTGGCTTTTTCCGGCGATGACCGTCGCGTCGCTCGCGTACGTGGCGTGGCTCGCGGTCCGCATCGTCCAGATGGGGCTGGGCGCCGGGCTCAAGCTCGGCGGGCGTGGACGTCCGATGAGCTTTCTCGAGGCCGTGGCTTTCCAGTGGATCAATGGCAAGGCGTGGCAGATCGCGCTGATGGCGGCGACGCTGTTCGCGACGTCGAGCGATGGCGTCCGCCTGTCGCAGGCCGCGGTCATGGCCGCGGCCATTCTCGTGCTGGGCAGCGTCTGGATCGAGCTGGGGAAGAGGATCGCCGGCTATCTCAAGAAGCCGCTCGTGAGGAAGCTCTACTACGCGACGCTCGCGGTCCTGCTTCTGCTTGCGACGTGGCCGACAGGTGTCTCCCAGCTCCTGCGTTTTTCGAAGGGCTGATGGCGGCTTCGCCGTTGGCGTCATCGCCAAGGAAGATTTCCCGCCGCAATGATCTCTGATTGATTCAGTGCGTTATCCGCGCTACCAGAGCGCCTTCCGAATCAAACCGAGCGAAGGTCCCCAACGCCGACGCTCAATAAAGGAGATTTACAATGATTCGTTCCATCCTCGTCAGTCTGCTCGCCCTTGCCTCGACAAC
>JACQAX010000292.1 GCA_016194795.1 Deltaproteobacteria bacterium
CCGCATAAGGCGCAGAAGGTCGTTCCGTACACTGAACCGAAGCGCACGGTCGCCCGCCCCACCGGCAAAAAAACCGCCGCCAAGGCGAAGTAAGAAAGAGTAGAGAGAGAAAATGGCAGAAAAAGTTTTTCACGCAGTTGGCAAGAGAAAGACCGCCTGCGCCCGCGTCTACCTGACGGCCGGCGAAGGCAAGATCGTCGTGAACGAGCGCGGCTTCGAAGAATACTTCACCCGCCCGACTTCGCGCATGGTCGTGATGCAGCCCTTCGAGCTGACGGGTACCGTCGGCAAGTGGGACGTCACCGTGAACGTGTACGGCAGTGGCCCGGCCGCTCAGGCGAGCGCCACCCGCCACGGTATTTCGAAGGCTCTCCTTGAGATCGACCTCGCGACCCGCGGTACGCTCAAGAAGGCCGGCCTGCTCACGCGCGACAGCCGCCAGGTCGAGCGTAAGAAGTACGGCCAGTCGGGTGCCCGCAAGCGCTACCAGTTCTCGAAGCGCTGATCGCGAGACCGAAAATCGATATTCAGAAAACCCGGAGACGGAAGTCTTCGGGTTTTTTTTTGCCCCGAGGCGCACGAGCTTCGGAAAGAAAAAGCGGGTGGCGCCCCAAAAGTCGCCACCCGCTTCTTCCCTAGTGGTTGTGGAGCGGGATTCTTTGTCTCGAACGGGTCAGGCGCGCAGCGCCTTCGCGGGAGTGGCTGTTCCCGCGAACGCGGCAGGCGCGTCGGAAGCAAAAAAATCTCTCCAGTCGGGTCTCTCTCTCTCATCGGACGAAATGGGTTTCCTGCGGACAAGAACCACGGGAAGAGCAAGTTGCATGCCGCGGCTTCGCCTTCGGCCCCTGCGGGAATGCGGGGCAAGCCGCTTTGCCGGTGTCATGTTGATCCTTGGACTAAGGTAAAACCGTGTTAGAATTTACACATGGTTTGGACCACCTATAAGGAGAAGGTCAGGCGGCTTTCCGAGTTGGTGGTCGACGCTCAGAAGCCCATTCGCATCCTCGATGCCATCAAGTGGCCGGCCTCGGTCGACGAGCAGCTTCGCAAGTCGAAGTTCAAAGAGATGCCCAAGGTCGACCGCGAATATTACGAGTCGATCAACCTGGGTTTCGACCTCGGGAAGAAGATCGAGGAGTTCGACCACATCGTCAGCGAGATCAAGCAGCATCTCGGAGAGTCTGATGATCTTGGTCGGATGATGATCGTCAACTGCCACGAGTATCAGGATGTCTGCCGCATGCTCCAGCATCGCGGTACGAAAGAGTTCCACACCTACGCCAAGAAACTCTACGGCTCGCCGAAAGACACCTTCCAGGACGAGAAGACCACGATCAACGATCTCGCCCAGAACATGTACAACATGCTCTCGATCCTGGACGACGACGTTCTCGGGGCGAACTACCCCGAGGACGTGAGCGCCGAGGAGACGGTGAAAAGCCTCAACGAGAAGTTCGGCGGTTATTTCACCGACAACCCGGTGCGCGCGAAGCTGTCGGACGGCATTCTTGCCGACGCCGCCGCCGGCAGCGATACGGTGAAGATCAAAGAGGGCGCGATGTTTTCGCGTCGCGACATTGAAATTCTCGAGGTCCACGAGGGTTGGGTGCACGTGGGTACGACCCTCAACGGCCAGAACCAGCACATCTGCCGCTTTCTCGCGAAAGGTCCGCCCCGCGTGGCGTCGACGCAGGAGGGTTTGGCCATCCTCATGGAAATCTTCTCGTTCGTGAGCTACCCGCGCCGCGCGCGCACGATCAACGACCGCGTGCTCGGCATCGACAAGGCCGAGGACGGCGCCAACATGCTCGAGCTGCTCGAGTTCTACCGGACCGAAGGCTATAGCGAGACCGACTGCCTCAACAACGTGAAGCGGGTTTTCCGCGGCGGAGTCGCCGGCGGCGGAGCTCCGTTCACGAAAGACATTGCATACATAAAAGGATTCATTGAGAATTATAACTTCATGAGGGCGGCCATGCGGGTCGGTAAGCCCGAGTACATCCCGTATCTTTTCGTCGGGAAGATCCACTCGCGCGACGTTCCGCTTTGCTACCACAAGCACAAGGAAGGGATCATCGATCCTCCCAAGTACTTGCCGCCGCAGTTCAGGGACATGAGCGGGATCGCGGTTTGGATGAGCTTCTCGAACGTGTTCAACATGATCGACATGAAAAAAGTGCAAGAGTACTTTTCAAAAATTTTCTAGGAGACTCGTTATGAGAAAACTTTCAACCTTCGTTCTCGGTCTGCTCGCGATCGCCGCTCCGATGGCGGCGAACGCCTCGGTGCTCGCCAAGGTCGGCGACAAGCCGATCACCGACGAGATGGTCCGCAGCGAGTACGAGACGATCACCGGCGACCAGCGCAAGGCGGTCAACGACGACGCGGCCACCCGTCGCAACATGATCGAGAACGCGATCAACGCCGAGCTGCTGGTGCAGGCGGCCAAGAAGTCGGGTCTCGAGAAGGACGAGGAGTACCAGCGCGCCGTCGAGCATTTCCAGCGCCAGTATCTCGCGTCGCGCTTCATGCAGAAGGCCGTCGAGCCGAAGCTCTCCAAGGGCGAGGTGAAGAAGTTCTTCGAGGCCAACAAGCACTTCTTCGACACGACCCAGGTTTGCGCCTACCACATCGTCGTTCAGGAAGAGAAGGACGCCGAGAAGATCCTCGCGCAGACGAAAGTCAAAGGCGCGAAGTTCGAAGAGATCGCCAAGAAGAACTCGCTCGACCCGAGCGTGCAGGAGAACAAGGGCAACCTCGGCTGCTTCACGCGCGATCGCATGGTGCCCGAGTTCGCCGCCGCCGCGTTCAACATGCGCAAGGGCGAGACCAAGGGGCCGGTGCACACGATGTACGGCTACCACGTCATCAAGGTGTACGACATCAAGGCGGGCAAGGTTCCGGGCTACGACGAGGTCGAGCAGCAGGCGAAAGAGTCGCTGCGGACGAAGCTCGTCAGCGAGCTCATCAACGACCTGCGCGCGAAGTCGAGCGTGAAGGTCGACGAGTCCGAAGCGAAGGCCTTCAAACTCTGAGAGCGGTGACTGGTTCGGGTGCGCTTCAGGGCGTGGTCTGCTCGGCGGCAGCAGCAGCGGCTTCCGCGCGCTCTCGCTCGGCCTTGGCGATCCCACGGCGAATAGCCGCGTCGATCACAGCCAGGGACTCGGCTCTCTTGCGGTCGTCCTCCGACGATACGGCATCGACCGACCTTCTCGAGCCATCCGAGCCCTGTATCAAGTCGACGACCAGAAGCGCGACGGTGGGAGCCAGCGAGGTGATCAGAAACGCGCGCGTCTCGGAGCCTTCGTCCTTTTCGGGCTTGCTCATCGCGATACGCGCGACGGACGACCCCATCCAGAGCGCCGAGGCGGTCCAAAGGCCAGCGCGTCCCGCCATCTTCTTGCCCATCAGCGGTACCGCGATGGCAAGCGTCGTGTTGGCTGCATCGCGGCTCAGGGCGTAGTCGGCCTGCTGAAAGTTGAAGATCGGGCCCGGGCCGGCCACTGGCAGCGAGAACTGTGCGCGAAGTTTCGACGGGTCATACAGCTCGGCTGACGCCAGCCCCGCCGCAAGCGTCGCCAGCGCACGCAGGGTATGTTTGCCGATGCTGCGAGCGAGCGCGTGGTTGCGCGGATCGCCTGAGTTTTCGACCAGGTCGGAGAGCAGGATCAAGCTCGTCGGGGCCAGGCGCGATAGCAGGTCCGTCCTGAACTCGGCAGGATAGCCGGCATACGACTTGATCGGTTCGTGAAACAAGGTTTCTTGAAAGAGCGTGAGCCCCGCCCAGCTCAGCCCACCGATCCACAGGCCTTTGCGGCCGCCGATCTCTTCTCCCAGGAGCGGAGCGGCCATCGACGCGCCGACGTGAGCCGCCGCGTTCACGCCAGCCTGATTTCCCCAGTTGGCGAGGTCGATGTTCAAGACATTCCCATCCAGGTTCTTGAAGATCGGGAACGACGGATTGAAGTCGGTGGGGATCGATTCGTCTGCCCAGGCGGGCACGCAGAGCAAAGCCAGGAAAAAAATCAAAACCTTAGCCATGCGTGGCGCCCGAAGCTAGGCCGTGAACTCGCGCGCGTTGATCCCGTACTTCTCCAGCTTGCGCAGGAGCGTCTTCTTCGGGATGTTGGCGTGGATCGCGGTCTGGTTGATGCGGCCCTTGAACGCCTTCAGCGCGTTGATCAGGAACTGGCGCTCGAACTCCTCCTTGTTGGCCTGGAAGTCGAGCTTGTTGATGTCGAGCTTGAACCCGATCGGGCCCATGCTCGCCGCCGCGCTCATGTCGATGTCCTGGTCGCCGTCTTCGGCGTCGTCGTCGGAGGACGACATCGCCGACATGCCGGCGCCCGTGAGGCCGGTCGGCAACGAAGCCGCCGAGCCCGCGTTGCGCGCGGTGACCGAGAGGCCCGCGATGGTTTCAGGCATCGCCATCGGCGTGATCTCGTTGGTCGTCTCGATGACGAACGCGTGCTCGATCACGTTCTCGAGCTCGCGGATGTTGCCCGGCCAGTTGTAGCCCTTGAGCAGCGACATCGCGGCCGCGTTGATGACCTTGATGTTCTTGCGGTGGGTCTGGTTGAACTTCTCGACGAAGTACATCGCCAGCGACTCGATGTCGTCCTTGCGCTCGCGCAAAGGCGGCAGGTAGATCGGCAGGACGTTCAGGCGATAGAACAGGTCTTCGCGGAACTCGCCCTTCTTGATCATCTCCTCGAGGTTGCGGTTCGTGGCTGCGATGATGCGGACGTTCACTTCCACCTCGCGGTTCGACCCGACGGGGGTGAACTTCTTCTCCTGGAGCGCGCGCAGCAGCTTCACCTGCATGCCGGCCGGGATGTCGCCGATCTCGTCGAGGAACACGGTGCCGCCGGCCGCCATCTCGAAGCGCCCGGTGCGGCGCGCCAGAGCACCGGTGAACGATCCCCGCTCGTGCCCGAACAGCTCGCTCTCCAGCAGCGTCTCCGGCAGCGCGGCGCATGACACCTTCACGAACGGCGCGGCCCGCCGCGGGCTGCGCTGGTGGATCGCCTGCGCGATCAGCTCCTTGCCGGTGCCGCTCTC
>JACQAX010000395.1 GCA_016194795.1 Deltaproteobacteria bacterium
CCGCCGCGCTCGCGGCCGGCTGGCTGACGAACGCGAGAGCCGCTGCCGGGCCGCTCTGGACGTTGAAGCCTTGCGAGGTCGCGCCCGAGACGCCGACCGCCGAGGCGACGAGCGTATAGCCCGAGCCGACGTTGCCGAGCTTCAGGTCGTCGAAGCTCGCGACACTCGCGACGGCCGCCCGCGAGAGCGTTCCGCTGAGCGTTGCCGCGCTCGGGTTGTTTCCGAGCGCAACCGAGATCGAAAGCGCGGATGAGCTGACGGGGTTTCCGTAAGCATCGAACACCGCGACCGAAGGCGCGGGCGAGATCGCCTGACCCGCGACGGCCTGGGCCGGCGGCTGGCTCGAGAAGGCCAGCGAGGCCGGAGCACCGGCCTGGACCGCGAAGCTCGACGACGCCGCGCTCGAGAGCCCGGCGCTCGAGGCGACGAGCGAGTAGCCCGCGCCCGCGGCGCTCATGCTGAGGTTCGAGAAGACGGCCACGCCGCCCGAGGCGGCCTGCGAGAGGGTGCCGCCGAGCGAACCCACGGCCGGAGCCGCGAGCGCGATGCTCACCACATTACTCGCGCCGGAAACGAGGTTTCCGTAGGCGTCGTAGATCGACACCTTGATGGCGGGCGCGAACGCCGCGCCGGCAACGGCCTGGCTTGGTGGCTGCGCCGAGAAAGCGAGGCTCGCCGGAGCGCCCGGCTGCATGCTGAAGCTTTGAGACGACACGTTCGGAAGCCCGGCGCTCGAGGCGACGAGCGAGTACGCGCCCGCCGAGTTGAGCGAGAGGTTCGAGAACGAGGCGATGCCGCCGACGGCGCTTTGCGAGACCGTGCCGCCGAGCGAGCTGGCGCTCGCGGCAAGGCCGACGGCGCCGCTGAAGCCCTTGGCGAGATTTCCGTACGCGTCGTACGCCGAAACCTGCGCGCCGAACGGAGCGCCGGCGCTCACGCTGGACGGAGGCTGCGACGAGAACGCGAGCGAAACCGCCGGACCCGCGGCGACGCTGAAGCTTTGCGAGCTCGCGCCCGCGAGCCCCGTGCTGGAGGCGGCGAGCGAGTAGCCCGAGCCCGCGGCGTTGAGCGCGAGATTCGAGAAGGTCGCGACGCCACCGACGGCGTTCTGGGAGAGCGTGCCCGCGAGCCCGCTGCCGCCGACGAGCGCGATGCTCACCGGAGCCGAGCTGCCGGTCACGAGATTCCCGCCCGCATCGACGATCGAGACTTTCCCCGGAGCGAACGCCGATCCCGCCACGACCTGCGCGGACGGTTGGCTCGAGAAGAGTACTTTGGCCGGAGCGCCCGAGGTGACGCTCTCGTTTTGCGACGCCGCGATCAGGCCGCTGGCCGAAGCGGTGATCGAGGGCGAGCCGACGACCGAACCTTTATAGTAGAAGGTTACGAAGTAGCCCCACGTCCCGATGAGCATGCTGCTGACGGGAGTCGTGCAGCCCGCGTCCGAGTAGAGCGCCGCGCCCTGCGCGGCGAGGTTGACGGTCGTCGTGCTGCTGACGGCCTGGGCGTTTCCCCAGGTGTCGACGCGTTCGACCTTAACGGCGCCGGAGCACTGATTCGCGCTCGCGGAGAGGGGCGCGTTCATGAATTTGAGCTGCGTTACCGCGGCTCGCGCCTCCGACGACATTCCCAAGAGAAAGAACAGGACCAGCAACAACCCCTGCGCGATGGACTTCATCGTGGAACCCCTTCAGTGACACTAAGCGTAAAGCGTACAAATCTATCGGCGCCTTACTGGAATAATTTAGTCAAATATTACCGCAGTGCGTTAAGATTAGTTAACTATTTTTGAAAGGTGAGCAATTTCGGACACTTTCCGTGGCTGGATTGTGTGAGAATTTTTAAGATTGTGGAGCGGAGAGCAGGAGGGAAACGCTTTGTTACAGGCCTTCTATGATATCCGCGAGCTGGGAACGAGCGCTTTCCCAGTCATCGGGATTGGTGGACCAGCCGATGTCGCAACGCTGCCAGGTGGGATCGGCAGGGTCGGCGACACCGTTTTCCCAGAGCGCCTTGGTCACCATCGAGTTGATGATGGTCTGGGTCTGGACCGGTTTGATCGCCATCGCTTGCGCGATGTAGTCGACGTCTTGAATCCCGCGGCGCCAGTGCTTCATGCGCAGGCTGGCGATCGGGCCCGCGAGCCCGTACGACTCGGCGGGGAAAACCGTATCGGTTCCCGGATAGAAGAGCAGGCCGTCGCCGTTGGAGTGGTTCCAGCCGGCTTCGCCATTGGTGGAGTTGATGCTCATCGTGCCGCTGAAGGTCGCGGCGGTCTGGAACACGTTCGTCTGCCCGCGGCCACCCTGGTAGTCGTTGTAATAAGTCGACTCCCAGAAGAACCAGCGGTCGATGCCCTTCTTGTACTGACCCCAGGCAAGCTCGCGGAGCGCGACGCCGTCGTCCTCGGTCGCGAACGAGCCGGTGGCCGGGCGCTTGCCGTTGTACATGTACGTGCGTTTCGTCGGAGACCCGCGAGCGGTATCGGCCGCCGACTGGTACGTCGCCGTGGGCGCGACCGCGAACCAGCTTGCCGTGTAATCCACGGCAGGAGCGTTCGTGCGCAGCTGGACGAAGTCGCCCGTGGCGAACGTCGGAAGATTCTGGCCGACGCCCGGCGAGCTCTTCACCCACGAGGCCCACTGCTGCGTTTGTGCCCAGTTGGTCGACTCGTCGATGAGGTAGAGGAAGTATTCGACGCCCGGCAGGTTGGCGGTGAACCAGGTCACCCAGTTGTCGGCGTGCGTCTGCATCGTGGCCTGCGTGACGCCGCTCTTCCAGCTCCAGGAGCCGTACGTGCCGATCGAGTAGATGCCGTTGCCGGTGCTCACGCCCGGGCCGTTATAGCCGTTGGCCGCGGTGAAGAGGCTGCCGTTGAGGCGAGGCACCCAGTCGGTGCGGGGCGCATCGGTGCTCCAGGGAGCGGAGCCGTCGTTCTGATCGATGAGCGAGATCTTGTGGCGATGCGCGACCAGGAAATGGCGGTTGCGCACGGTCTTGCTCAGCGTGTCCTGCGCGGTGCCGACGTTCGGGTAGGCCGTGCCGGTGTAGCGCGTGTTGATGTCGCCGTAGCCGAAATAGAGCATCGTCTTCGACGTCGGGACGTCAGGCAGCGTGAAGTTGCGCACCTTCAGCTCGACCGGGATCGAGTAGGAGAGGCGCGTGCCTTCCTTGACCGTCACCGAGCCGGTATACGTGCCGGTCGGCGTGGTTTTCGGGATGTAGATGTCGGCCCAGATGCTCTGGTTCTGGCCGGCGGCGACGTTGAACGTCGGGACGGCTTCGAGCGGGACCGCGATGTCGGGATAATACTTGTCGTGGTCGGGGCGATCGGTCCACGCGCCCGCGCCGTTGCCGGCGCCCGTGAACGGGCGGCGAAAACGTTTTGGGATGTGGCGCTCGTCATAGGTGCCGTACGAGAGCTGGCTCAGGCCCTTGATCTGGAGATAGCGCACGTAGAAGAGCTCGATGTTGCGGTTCGTCCAGTCGAAGACGGCGTTGCCGGTAGCGGCAAGCGAGCCGATCGTCGCGCCGCTCGGGCCCGCGAGCGTGTTGAACGTCACGCTCACGTTCGAGGCCGCGACGTTCCGGGCTTCGAGGACGAGGTTGAAGGCCACGACTTCGTTCTTCGCGCCGAAGATCGCGATCTTCGAGCCGTTCCAGATACGATTGATGACCGAGGCCGTGTTGTTCGACACGCGAAGCTCGTCGCGCGTGACCTTGTCGCCACCGTCGTTAGCCCAGGCGGCCGTGAGGTTGACCGGCGTGCCGGCGACCGGAGTCGACGTCGGAGTGGGCGTCGGCGTGGGCGTCGGCGTCGGCGTGGGCGTTGGGGTCGGCGTAGGCGTCGGAGTCGGGGTCGGAGTCGGGGTCGGAGTCGGGGTCGGAGTCGGGGTCGGAGTCGGCGTCGGAGTCGGAGTCGGCGTCGGAGTCGGCGTCGGCGTAGGCGTCGGCGTCGGCGTAGGCACCGGCGTCGGGCCAGGCGCGCCCGCGACTCCCGGCGGCAGCGTCAGCACGCCCGTGACGTCGTCAAACGAGTACGTCGACGGCGTTCCACCCTGCAGGGTCAGGCGAACGTAGAGAGTCGAGATCGTCTTGGTCGAGTCGAGCGCGAGCGAGGCCGTGTAGTTATTGACGACACCGACCGTCGCGGCGGCGTTCACGCATTTCTCGACGATCGTGCTCGAACCTGAGTACGAGACGTCGGCGCAGATCTGAAACGGCGAGGCCGACGAGGTGACGTCGCCCCGAACTTTGGCGGTGACGGTCCAGGCGGTGCCGCTGGTCATGCCGGTTCCGCTCATGGCTTTCGTCCACCACACGTTGCTGCCCCACGAGGCGAGGTGAGCTTGGAGGCTCGCTCCGCCCGCGATGACGCCCGTGGTGATGCGCGTGAGCGTGTCAGCCGTGTGGTCTTTGGCGAAGCCCGAGACACCGGTCTCGAAGCCCGAGTCGGCGATGAGGTTGCCCGAGGTGGCCGGCGCGGTCGAGATGACCGAGAACGCCGAGCTCACGGCGCCCGTGAGCGAGGTTGCCGAGGCGGCAAGCGTGTAGCCGGAGCCCGCGTTGTTCACGCTGAGATCCGAGAAGGTCGCGACGCCGCTCACCGCGGCTTTCGAGAGCGTGCCGCTCAAGGTGCCGCCGCCGGCGTTCGTGCCGAAGGCGACGCTGATCGAGCTCACCGCGTTCGAGACGAGGTTGCCATAGGCATCCTGGATGCCGACCTGCACGGCCGGCGAGAGGGCGGACCCTGAGTTGGCCGAAGTAGGCTGCGCGAGGAACGCGAGCTTCGACGGGCTTCCGGGCTGGACGTTGAAAGCCTGCGAGGTGGCGCTTGCCATCGTTCCCGACGAGGCGACGAGCGTGTAGCCCACGCCGACGAGGTTGACGCTCAGATCGGAGAAGGACGCGATGCCGCCCACTACCGCTTTCGAAAGCGTTCCCGCGAGCGCCGAGCCGCCCGGATTGGCGCCCAAGGCGATCGAAACGGTGGCGCTGCCGCCCGACGCGAGATTGCCGTAAGCGTCAAGCAGCGAGACCGCGACCGACGGCGCCAGCGCCGTTCCCGCGCTCACGCTCGAAGGTGGCTGCGCCGAGAAGGCGAGCACCGAGGCTGCCGCTGGCGTCACGGCGAAGCTCTGCGAGCTCGCACCCGCGAGCCCCGCGCTCGAGGCGGCGAGCGCGTAGGCGCTGCCGGCGCTCCTCACGTTGAGGTCGGAGAACGTGGCGACGCCGCTCACGGCGTTTTGCGAAAGCGTTCCGTAGAGCTGCCCGCTTCCCAGCGCGACGGCGACCGGCGCCGACGACGTGGAGACGAGGTTGCCGAAGGCGTCGACGATTTTCACCTGGATGCTTCCCAGTGAAGAGCCCGCCGCCGCGCTCGCGGCCGGC
>JACQAX010000348.1 GCA_016194795.1 Deltaproteobacteria bacterium
GCTGATGCTCCTGTCTCCACGCTGAAAAAATCAGCTCAGAAAATGATCGCGCTCAAGCCGACGAACGATGCCCGGCTTAGCCTGCAAAACAATCGGGATGCCGCGAACGAGAGCGGCGACAGTAGCCGGATCGCCGGGTGTCCCACCCTCGACCCAGATCGACAAAGGCGGGTTGCCCTTGATGATGATGTGGTCGCCGGGCTTCTCGGCGTTGAGGCTGATCTTGAGATCGAGCTCGATGACCGTCTTGCGCTCCATCTCGCCCCAGGCGCGATGGTGCAGGCCGCAGACGTCGCCCTTCTTGAGCGAGACGACCTGGGTCTTCATCGCGCGCGGCGCGAGGATCGGGTCGAGCTGCTGGGAGCGTTTCGAGAGCTTCCAGCCCATGTGCGAGGCGAGGAAGTCGAGCGACTCCATCAGGCCCGGCGTGCCGATGCGGCGGGTTTCGACGTAGCTGCGGAAGGTGTGCTCGTCGAGGCCCGCGCCGATTTTTTTCTGAAGCGGCAGGCGGCGGGTCGAGGCGTCGACGACGCGCTCGACGCGGATCTGGTCGACGGTGTGCACGGCCTGGGTGACGATGGCCGGCAGCACGTCCATGATGAAGCCGGGGTTGACGCCCGTGCCGATCACGGCCACGCCGCGCTCCTTGCAGGCGGCGTCGAGCTCGTTGGCGATCCCGGGGTTCTGCTCCCAGGGGAAGAAAAGCTCCTCCGTCGACGAGACAACCGGGACCTTCGCGTCGATCAGCTCTTTCAGCTGCGCGACGACGATCGCCATGCTCGACGCGGTGGTGTGGATGCAGACGTCCGGCCGCGCGGCGGCCACGAGATCCTCGAGCTTCTGGAACGCGCGCACGCCTTTCTTCTCGGCCCACTGGCGCGACTCGGGCACGATGTCGACGGCGCCGACCAGCTCGAGCTTCCTGTTCCAGAAGGGGTTCTCGGTCTGGATGGCTTCGACGACCATGCGGCCGATGTAGCCCAATCCGAAGACCATGACCTTGACACTCTGAGATGTTTGCATCGAGGTGGAGTTTGCCGTAAGTTACCCCCAATGTCACCGCCAAAGCGCCTTGTCCTCTTCGACATCGACGGCACGATCCTCTGGGGCGGCCCGCTCTGGAAAGAGTGTTTTCTCGGCGCTATCAGCCATTATTTTCCCGACGTGAACTTTCCCAAAGTGTCGTTCGGCGGCAAGACCGACATCCAGATCGCCCGCGAGATGATGGACGCGATGGGCTTCGACGACGACCAGATCAACGACCACATGCACAAGGTCGTCGATCTTTACGTGGAGCGCGCGCTGGCGTGCGCGACCACCCGCGCCCACGAGGTGACGGTGCTGCCCGGCGTCCGTGAGCTGCTCGACGAGCTGGCCGCGCACCCGGACATCCTGCTCGGCCTGCTGACCGGCAACGTGAAAAAAGGCGCGCACGCCAAACTTTCCTGCGTCGGGCTCGAGGAGCACTTCAAGTTCGGCGTCTTCGGCGACGACCACTGGGACCGCTACAAGCTGCCGCCGATCGCGGTGGCGCGCGCCCACCAGATGTATGGCCACCATTTCGAAAGCAAGCAGATCGTCATCATCGGCGACACGGTCCACGACGTGAACTGCGGCAAGTCCATCGGCGTGCGCACGATCGCCGTCGGCACGGGCCACAAGATCCCCATGGAAGACCTCCTCGCGCAAAACCCCGACTACTACTTCAAGGACCTGAGCGCGACCTTCGAGGTGCTGCAGGCGATTCTCGAGGACATCTGAGTCACTTCGAGAACTTCTTCAGGAGCGCGTCGACATCGGCTTGGCTGTTCGGTTGCCCAGGCGTCGACGCCACTTTCGTCTTGAGCCATTCGAGCCGTTTTTGGAGCACCGGCAGGAAGGTCTTCGTCACCTCCTGGGCGGCGGCCGGATTCTCGATGTTGACGGTCAGCTCCTCGATGGCCGACACGACGTCGCCGAGAAAAGCCGCGAAGATCGGCAGCATGCGCGCGTTCTTCTGGTCGGCGGCTTTGTAGCCGATGAACTTGCAGAGCTCGGTCAGCGTGGCGATGCGCTTGAGCCCCTCGTGCCCGGGATCTTCCATCGCGATCGTCTTGGCCACGCCCATGATGCGGTCGATCTTCTGGGCGAACTCCTGAAGCAGCTCGACCGGAAAACCGTCCCCGCCGGCGGCGTCGCCGATCTTCTCGGCAACCACGACCAGCTCCTTCAAGATGTCGATTGACGAGTCCCTGAACGACGCTAGAATTTCCTTATCGATCATGACGTTCATCCCCGTGCATTTGAATACCCTTCGCCCCGACCAGATTATCTCCTTCGACATCCACGTCAAAGTCGATAATCGCCACGTCGTCTACCGCCACCGCGACGAAAAGATCGAGGGCGAGAAGATCAAGGCGATGCTCGCCAAGCAGATCAAAAAGGTCTTCATCACCGAGTCCGACGAGGAGAACTACCTCTCGTACCTCGACGCGGGCCTCGGCGACCTCGCGAAAACCGACGTCGCCGTCGCCGATAAGGCGAACCTCGCCAAGGATACCCTTTCGACTCATGCCGCCAATATCGAGCGCAACCTCGAAACCGAGAAAGCTTACAACCGCTCCACCGACCAGCTCGCGAAGGTCATCGATTTTTTCGCCACCGAGAACAAGGCGCTCAAGCACGTGCTGGCCAACGCGGGCCTCGCCACCGACAACACCGAGCACAGCTCGAACGTCGCCAGCTACGCGCTCGGCCTGGCCACCCTTGCCGGGATAAAAAAGCCGGAAACCCTGCTAGAGCTGGGCATCGCCGCCCTCGTGCACGACCTCGGCTCGACGAAGCTCGGCCTTGACCCGCTGCTGCCGCGCGAAAAAATGAAGGGCGACACCCTGAAGCGGTACCTCGGCCACACGACCGAGGGCGCAGCCGTGCTCTCCGGAAAACCGTTCATCACGTCGCGGATCCTCGCGCTCGTGGCCGACCACGAGGAGCTGGGCGAAGGGCGCGGCTATCCCGAGAAGAAAAACATCGCGAACCTCTCGCGCTCGTCGCAGATCCTCAACCTGTGCAACGCCTTCGACAAATACTGCATGGTCTCGAAGCAGCCCGTCTTCACCGCGCTCGACGAGTTCATCGGCAAGAACGGCGAGTTCTTTCCGACCGATCTGCTCACGCTGCTCGTGACCGTGGTGACGGCGAAGTAATCGAACGGAAATCCTATTGAAATTATAGGGAAATCCATGTAATTGTTGACAGATTTAGTCAAGAACTATATAACTCCCGCTGCCATGACACCCCTGATGCTTGTCCTGTCCCTGGTCGCGCTTCAAAGCGCTCCGGCGTCCGCCGCCGAAGATTTTGAAATTCCGATCGACGTCGATCTGAGCGAGCTCGACGTCCACAACCCCGGCGATCTGGGCTTTGAGATCGAGGAGGCCAAGTCCCCGCCGCCGATCCCGGCCGAAGCGATCGCCGACAAGATTGAAGAGCCGGCGACGCCACCGCCGATTCCCGACGATGCAAAGAAGAAGCCTCTCGCGGGCACTCCCGCGCGGCCGGCTGACGAGCTCGACATCCACATCGAGGTCGAAGAGTCGACGATGCCGGCCGCGAAAACTTATCCGGCAAGCGTGTACTCCCAGTTCGAGCATCCGACGATGCCCGCGGCCACCGAGTACCCTTTCCTGAGCGGCCCGCGCATCACCCCGCCCCGCTCGGCGATGGCCGGCCTGCCTTCGCTGCTGCGCAAAGACCCGATCCGGTATTACGTGGTCCAGGACGTGGCCCAGCCCCTCGAGGGAATCGGCCACGACGTCGAAACCGCCATCCAGGTCTGGTTCAAGACCATGGGCAAACACGATGCGTGGATCGGCCGGGCCGCCTCGGCCGCCGACGCCGACATCATCATCCACGTGGGCACGACGTCGCTCAACCCCGACGGCGTCGCAGCCGGCGCCATGTCGACGAGCTTTCTGTCGGGCGAGACGTTCCGCGACGGCCGCCCCAAGCCGGTCATCGAGCTGCTCTCGAACACCGACGGCAGCGACTGGACGACGATCTCCGACGGCACGAAGGAAAGCGCCGTCACGATCACGCATTACCACGGGCGCAAGGTGCTCGCGACGCTCAAGCACGTCTTCGGCGTGGGCCGCGACGGCTCGATCACGGCCGAGCGCCTGCTGCGCCACAAGCCTCGGATCGACGGCGAGGGCGACCTGACGGTGGCCGACGCCGGCATCAAGCGCCTGGCGTACGCGCACCTGTTCCGGCAGCTCGGCTCGGTGCTCGGCTTCCAGCACCTCATCGACAAACAACAAGATTTGGTGCCGAACAAGGGCAGGCACTGCGAATATCTCCTGACGCGCTAGGCGAACGATGATGAGCGGAGTGATTCTTCTGTCTCTGTCCCTGATTCTCGCCGCAAACGACTATGCCGGCACTGGTCCCGTTCGTGCCAAGCCAGCTTCTGCGGCGGCCTGCCCAGCCCTTTTGGTCGAACGAGCAATGCCAGCAAAAGAAACCGATCTCTCTTTCGGGGAGATGATTTTGGACGGGGCCTTCGCGTTCGCAGGCAACGTCATTTCTTACATTGCCGTCGACAAGAACGGCGGGAAAAAACTGCATCTTCTGGACACTTCAAAGCGCGACAGCGAACAAAAGGTGGTTGAGCTGCCAGGGACGCCCGAGAGAGTGGTGGTCGCCGACGAAAAGACCTTCTTGGTCCTGGTCCTGAAACATCAGCCCAACCTCACCGAACTGGGGGTCTTGGTAGATGCGAAGTCGGGCGACGCGCTCGGTGCTGCAGGAATAACACGACCGCATTTCCGTTGGGGCGACAGTTCAGCCGACAGCCTGATCGTCAAAGATAGAACGCTCTTTTTTTTCCACGAAGACTTCGGAAACGATACGACCGTCCAAGGATTCAAAGTCGGTGCGACTCCGGAAAACGGAGGGGCTCCCACCTTCACTCAAATGGATGTCTCGCTGAAAATCCCCGCGGACTCGCGCTTCGTCGGATTTACCAACGGGGTCTTCGTCGAAAAAAACGAGAACTTCCTCATAGGCCGTGACCTCAAGGGAAAATCCATTTGGAAAATCCCGATTATGGCGAGTCGGCGAATCGCGGCGATCGAGATCTTCGGAGAGGAGCTGTACGTTCTGACGTACGCAGAGTCCCAGTACGACGAAACGCTTCAGCTCGCGGTCTATTCGCTGAAAAGTAACAAGATTTTGCGTACCCTTCCGGGCTCCGACGGGAAGAGAACGCTGGTCAATTTTCAATTGCACCCGGAAAATGGCTTCGTATCGCTCTATTACAACGACCGCACGTTGCGAATTCGCAGACTTGATCATCTGCCCTGGGTTCTGCCTGGAGAACGGAGCGTCCCTGCGCTATCCTTGCCTCAATGCACGCACTGCTCGCACTCCTGAGCCTGGCGGCCTTGGCGCACGCGCAAAAACCGGCCCGGCCCAACGTGATTCTCATCTCGATCGACACCCTGGCCGCCGACCACATGGGCCTGTACGGCTACCCGAGGGACACCACGCCGTTTCTGTCGAAGTTCGCCGCCGAGAACGTGCTCTTCGAGAACACCTTCTCCCAGGCGGCTTATACGCTGCCCTCGCACATCTCGATGTTCACCGGGCTCTACGTCGAGACGCACAAGATCTACGCGCGCTGGCCCCGGACGACCCTCGCGCCGGGATTCAAGACCCTGCCCGAGATCCTGAAGGCCAACGGCTATAAGACGATCTGGATGGCGACCCGGCACGACTCGCATCTCGCCTTCGACCGCGGGCTCGGGCGCGGGTTCGACGAGGTCGACGACGTCGCGCTCGAGATGGGGCCGGGGCTGGCGAAGGTGAAACGCCTTCTCGGCAAGGTGAAAGCCAGGCCCTTTTTCCTGTTCCTCCACACGTACATGGTGCACGACCCGTACCGCCCGATCGCTCCCTACGACCACCTCTTCGATCCGGGCTACAAGCGGTACATCGAGCTCGACACCCAAAAGCTCTTTAAGATGTCGCCGATGGTGCCCGACACGCGCGACCCCGAGCTCAGCTGGCAGGACCACGTGAACCTGCACACCAGGTCGCACTACCTCAAGCAGTTCAACCTGCGTGACGAGGCCGACCATCGCCACTTCGTGGCGCTCTACGACGGCGGGGTCCGGACCGCCGACGACGCCATGAAGGCGATCTTCGCCACGCTCAAGCGCCAGGGGCTCTACGACAACTCGCTGATCGTCCTGACCTCCGACCATGGCGAAACCTTCGGCGCCCGCGGCTACTATTTCCACATGCGGCCGACCCGCGAGGAGATCCACGTGCCGCTCATCATGAAGCTTCCCGGCGTCAAGCCCCGGCGGATCGCGCAGACGGCGCTGAGCATCGACATCCTGCCGACGGTCCTCGACCAGCTCCGGCTGCCCGCGCCGGCCGGCGTCGAAGGGCGCAGCCTGCTGCCGCTGCTCGAGGGCAAGCCCATCGAGCGCGACGAGTACTTCCACTCGCACGGCGACGGCCGCATGGACGCGATCTGGAACTCGGAGTGGAAGCTCCGCTTCTCGAGCCGGGAGATCCCCGATCCGCTTCTCTTCCACCTGAGCGACGATCCGTACGAGCTGCACGACATCGCCGGCGCGAACCCGTCGGTGGTCAACCGGCTGAAAGCCGCGATGACCCTTTTCAGGATGAAGCGCGCCGGGAACTGACCGCTCGGCCTGGCGCTAGCGCGAGTCGAGCAGAAGCTTCGGTCCGAGCCGGTTCTTCGGAACGTCGACGATGGAGCGTTTGCGCTGGCCATCCTTCTTTTTCTGCGGCTGTTGCTGCGGGCGCGGAGCGCCGGGGGCGCGCGAGTCGCAGGTGCCGAAGTCTTTTTTCGTCCCGCCCTCGACCGCGCGGCGGCGCAGGAACGAGCGGTACTCGCGCAGGATCTCCTTATGCTCGGGCTTGTGCGGCTGCAGAAGCGCCTGCTGGATCTTGCGGTCGCGCCACTCTTTCGGCACGAAGAGCTCTTTTTTGGTCATCGGATCGATGCCGGTCCAGTACATGGCGGTCGCCAACGTCATCGGCGTGGGGATGAACGCCTGCACCTGCTGCAGCCTCCAGCCCTTCTCGCTCATGTAGTCGTAAACCTGCTCCATCTGCTCGTGCGTCGTGCCCGGAAAACCCGAGATGAAATACGGCACGAGGTACTGCTCTTTGCCGGCGTCTTTCGAGTACTTCTCGAAGAGCTGGGCGAAGGCGTCGAAGTCTTGCAGGCCGGGCTTCTTCATCAGATGCAGAACTTCCGGGTTGAGATGCTCGGGGGCGACCTTCAGGTGGCCGCCGACATGGTTCTGGATCAGGTCTTTGAGATACTTCTGGCCGGATTTCTTGTCGGCGAGCGCGATGTCGTAGCGCAGCCCGGACGACACGCGGATGCGCTTGATCCCGGGCAACTTGCGCGCCTTGGCCAGCAGCTCGACCTGAGGCGTGTGGTCGGTGTGCAGGTGCGGGCAGATGCCGGGATGCACGCACGAGAGCTTGCGGCACTTCGACTGGATGTCGACGCTCTTGCAGCGCAGCTCGTACATGTTCGCGGTAGGGCCGCCGATGTCGCTCACCTCGCCCTTGAAGCCGGGAACTTCGGTCATCTTTCCGACTTCTTTCAGAATCGAATCCTGCGAGCGGGATTGCACGATGCGGCCCTGGTGCAGCGTGATCGCGCAGAACGAGCAGCCGCCGAAGCAGCCTCTTGTCGAGGCGACCGAGAAGCGGATCATGTCAGCCGCGGGGATGCGCTCTTTGTACATCGGATGCTGCTCTTTACAGAACGGCAGCTCGTAGATCGAGTCCATCTCGGCCTGGCTCAGGGGGAGCGCGGGCGGGTTGATGACGACCGTGCGGGCGCCGTGGTCCTGCATGAGGCGCCGGCCGTTGTACGGGCTCGCCTCGTATTCGATGAAGTAAGCGGCCTTCGAGAACTTGCGCTTGTCGTCGCGAACTTCTTCGAACGAAGGGATTTTCAGGCGCGGCTGGATGTCTTTCGACTCCTCGCGCGTGCAGGTGAACGCGACTCCGCGCTCGCCTTTCAGTCGCGTTAAAGCTGCTTTCGTCGCCGGATGCGTGAGCGAGAGCGGGCCGCCGGAAAGCTCCGAGGCCTTCTTGAAATCTTCGGCGATGCGAATCGCGGTACGCTCGCCCATGCCGAAGACGACGAGGTCGGCGTCGCACTCGACGAGCATCGACGGGCGGATGCGATTCTGCCAGTAGTCGAAGTGCGCCAGGCGGCGCAGCGAGATCTCGACGCCGCCGGCGATGACGGGCGCGTCGGGAAACGCGCGGCGCGCGAGCTTGGCGTAGGCGATCGTCGCATAATCCGGACGAATGCGTTCTTCGCGACCCTGCGCGTTTCTGCGAAACGCCTTGCCGCCTTCCGAGTACATGTCGTCGCTGCGGACTTTTTTGTTGGCCGTGTAGTTGTTGATCATCGAGTCGACCGTACCGGCCGA
>JACQAX010000349.1 GCA_016194795.1 Deltaproteobacteria bacterium
GCGCCGCTTGACGACCACAACGTCGGCAAGTTCAATGCGCTCTTGAAAGAGATGGCGAAGCGCTCACAGTTCATCATCATCACGCACAACAAGCGCACGATGGAGCTGAACGACAAGCTCTACGGCGTGACGATGGAAGAGCCGGGCGTTTCCAAGATGGTTTCAATTCAGATTCAGTAGGCGAGAACCAGCTCCGAGAACTGTCGCAGCTCTTCGGCGTTGAGGTCGGAGACGGCCCAGTAGTTCATGCCCGCTCGAATCCAGTGGAACACCGAGTAGCCCTGCCGGCTCACGAGCTTGGGCTTGGCATCGGCCGTTTCGGACGACGGCCACGTGAGGAGGTTGATCTTGTGCTCGCGCCGCTGGTAGACGAGCGCCGCGACCGGACGCTCGCCGAGATAGTCGAGCCGGCCGCCGAGCAGCGCGAAGCCATGCGCGCTCAGGTCGGCCACCGAAGGCGAAAAGTCGAGCTTGCCGTTGAACCAGGGCTTCACCGTGTGCCGCTCCGACGAGGGGACGTCCGTGAGATGGCTCGAGACCATGAGGGAGCGGACGTGGCTCGCGACGACCTCCTGAGTGACCCGATCTTCGGCCGACGGCACGCTGGCCGAGCGGGTGACGATGACGGCGGCGATCGTGACGAGCGAGGCGGCGGCGAGCTTGAGGCCGCCAAGCCATTCGAAGCGCCCCGGAGCGCGCTCGCGCGGCTCGAAGCCGCGGGCCAGCGCGGCGAGTCCGCGGCGCAGCTCGGTGGGGGCTTCATAATAAAGCGGGCTTCGTTTATTGTCGCTCATTTCGGGTCCTCCGCTTCGTTTCCGGCCGCGACGAGGGCCTGCAGCCTCGCGCGTCCTCTCGAGATCCGGGACATCACCGTCCCGATCGCCGCGCCCGTCACCTCGGCGATCTCCTTGTAGGACAGGCCTTCGAGCTCGTACAGCACCAGCGCTTCCCGGTAGGCGACGGGCAGCCGCTCGAGCGCGTGCCGTGCTCTCGACTGTTCGAGCCTCTGGAGCAGCAGCGACTCGGGATCGGCCCCCGCCGCGGGCTCGCCGTGGACCTCGTCGTCGTACTCGACCGCTTCGCGCGCGCCCCGGTTTTTTTCGAGCCAGGTGTACCCGCTGTTCCGGACGATCTTGAGCAGCCAGGGCTTCGCGTCGAGGCCCTTCATCGTATCGAAGAAGCGAAACGCCTTCAGATAGGCTTCCTGGACGACGTCGCGCGCGTCCTGGTCGTCGCCCGTCAGCCAGCGGGCGAGGTTGTAGGCCGCGTCGACGTGGGGCAGGAGCTGCTTTTCGATCTCCGAGGCGTTGACCATGGTTGCTCTGGCTTCTCTCCCTCACCTGTAAGACCGAACCGGCCGCATTTTTATTCCCGCGACCATCTTATGGGAATAACGAGCGGCTGTCGCCGGTCATCTCCTCAAAGGAAAGCGAGGTTCAGATGAAAAATTTCATGCAGTGGCTCACGAATCCCCCGGTCGACGGTTCCGCTTCGGTGCTCTTGCTCCGCCTCATGGCGGGCGGGGTGTTCTTCTGGGAGGGGCTGCTGAAGTTCGTGTTCGCGAATCAGGGGGTTGGAAGGTTCACGAAGCTCGGCTTCCCGTTTCCGGAGCTGACGGCGGGTTTCGTGGGGTCGCTCGAGGTGGTCGGGGGCCTGCTCCTGATCGTCGGCCTGGGCACGCGGCTGATCGCCGTGCCGTTCATCGTCGAGATGCTCGTGGCGGTGCTCGCCACCAAGATCGCGCTCTATCTCGGCACTTCTCCGTTGCCGTTGCCGCCGTCTCCGCCCCAGGTGGGCTTCTGGGCCGTCCTGCACGAGATTCGTTCCGAATACGCGCAGCTGCTCACGGTGCTTTTTCTCCTGTTGAACGGTCCTGGCCGGCTCTCGCTGGATGCGCTTTTCAGATCCCGATGAAGAGCCCCAGGAGGTAGGTGTCGCCGCCGAGCGTCTGCTTGCCCTTGTGCGACTCGCTCGACGGCGTGAACGGCGGCGGCGCGTGCTGGGTGTCGGACGAGATGCTCGTGCTCACCGTGGCGCGCGAGTAGCTCTCGCGGGTGTACGAGAAGTCGAGGCCGACCTGGACGCTTGCGACGTCGGCGCGATCGTCGGTGAGGAAAACCTTCAGGCCCGCGCCGTACGCGGCTCCCGTGTAGGCGAGCTCAGTCGTCACGGTGCCCACGCCCGATCGTGCCTTGGTCGACTGCGCGAGATGCGCGTAAGGGGAGTAGTGGACGTAAGGCTCCACTTTCCCGCGCCAGAGATAGCCGGCCTGCAGCCCGAAAGCGCGGTAGTCGAAAGCCGCGCTGCTCGACGACTCGGGAACGGTGATCTGCGGAAAGCCGAAGGCCAGGCGCGCGCCGACGTCGACGTTCGAGAAGAAGCGGTAGCCTCCGGACGCATGCAAGCCGATGCCCGAGTGCGTGTCCTCGCTCTCACCGGCGGACGAGTATGTGCCCCAGCGGTAACCGCTCGCGAGCGCTCCCACGAAGCCCTCTCCGGCGATCGCCGGCCAATGCGGCAGCAGGAGTAATAGAATGATGCCCGGCATGGGATGCGGATTAGCACACGAATCCGGAAATCCAGCACGCTTCACAATCGATCTGCATTCGCAGCATGGCGAGAGCGCAGGGAATTCGGGTGCTGAAAACCCGGCGTGGCTGAAAGCGGGCAGGGTGCGTAAAATATGGCTTAGCTATGTCGATCATCTCGATCATCGGCCCATCGGCCGAATCACTCATTCAGATCAACTCGATTCGCCTCAATCGCACAATCGAGCAGAATCAGTATCCCCCGGCTCCCGCGTCCGCTCTTGCGTCGGTCGTAGAGACCGCGCGAGCCGAGGTGAACCAGGCCGCATTGCTTCCGGCGATGATGGCGGCCACCGCCGACGGCCTTTTCACGGTCGGCGCGACCACGGTGAAGATCGGCTCGACCATCAGCGCCGTCGGCAATTCCCGCAGCTTCAACAGTTGGGGTTTTTAAGCATTTCCTAATTGTTAAGCTCTCTTCTCTGTCCACAATCTCGTAATAATTACCCCTTGAAACCATTGGAATTTTTTCAGGTGTTCCGATTGTAGATTTCATGACGCAGAGCGTAAAATAGCCCTAAGGGCATATGTAGTTTTATGGGTAAGAGAAAGGTCGGTTTTCCGACCAAACCAGGATCAACCGCAGATTCGCAGGCACGCAACTGGAGCGTTGTGCTGGCTGTTCTGCTGATCGCTTTCGTCGCGTTGCTCTTGCCCTCGCCTGTCGGTGCGCACGACGACGACGGACATGGCGACGACCACGGCGACAATAGCGGTCATCACGATGGCGACCACGATGGCGACAACGACGACCATCGAGGCAATGGCCATCGCCACCGCGACTGTAACGACGATCAACGCCACCGGCATCCGCGCTGGTTCGCCAAGCACTGCGGACCGTGCTGGGAAAGCGCGACGAAGGAAATGGTCGTCACGTTCGTTCGCAACGGCCGCCAGCTCGAGTTCGATCTCTCGAAGGTCTCCTCGCTCCTGGACGACCCTAACGTCGAGATTCTCAGCGCTCGCCTGGTTTTTGGCCATCGTGGCGTGAAAGATGATTTCAAGCGCTTCAAGCTTTCCATCAACGGGATTCGCGCCGCGGGCCGCGACAACCTGACGGTTGCCGATCTGCTGCAGAACATCGTCAAGCGTGACAAGACCAGCTGCGGAGCGGAGCTCGAGCTCAACGACTTCTTCATTAATGCGCAGGAACGCTTCCTCGCCTCGTTCTTCCAGAAGCAGGTGCACGCGCACGGCACCCTGGCGATTCTCTTCGATAGCCCGTTTTCGGCGATCGATGCGAGCTTGAAGATCAGCTACCGTATCAATAGTTGCCCGGTGCCGACGCCGACGCCGACGCCGACACCGACGCCTACGCCTACGCCGACACCGACACCTACGCCGACGCCGACGCCAGTAGCTCCGCACACCACCATTGATTCCACCAATCCCGCACTGAGCTCTACCGCCTCGACGACGATGAGCTTCGTTTTCAGCAGCGACCAGTCGCAGGTCGCGTTCTCGTGCTCGCTCGACGGCGCCGTCGCCGAGCTCTGCGCGTCGCCGAGGACGTATTCGAACCTCGCGAACGGCCACCACAACTTCCGCGTCTTCTCGACGAATTCGGCCGGCCTGAGCGACCCGACGGGCGCGAGCTTCGACTGGAACGTCGATACGATCGCGCCTGA
Source organism: Deltaproteobacteria bacterium (assembly GCA_016194795.1). GTDB lineage: Bacteria > Bdellovibrionota > UBA1018 > UBA1018 > UBA923 > JACQAX01. The sequence continues at coordinate 4,217 of JACQAX010000349.1, forward strand.
CGTCGTCATCGACCAGGTCGATCCGGCCGCCCCGGTCGTGAGCGACTCGTCCCTGACCGTCGCCTTCAGCTCGAACGAAACCAGTACCTTCCAATGCTCGCTCGATGGACAGGCCTGGAGCGCGTGCCTCTCGCCGGCGACTTTCTCGGGCTTGGGCGAGGGCCGCCACGAGGTCGCGATCGTCGGCACCGACTCCGTGGGCAATACGAGTCTCGCTCCGGCGCGGTACAGCTGGACGGTCGATCAGACGCCGCCTTCGGTTCTCATCACTCAGGTCGACCCGGCCGCGCAATATTCGAGCTCTTCGTCGGCGACGCTGACCTTCTCGGCAAGCGAAAGCTCGACCTACGAGTGCCTGGTCGACGACGGCAGCTTCGTCCCTTGCTCCTCGCCGTTCACGGTGACCGGTCTCGCGGAAGGCCAGCACGACGTGAGCATCCGCGCGACCGACGTCGCGGGCAATACCGGAGCGCCGGTCGACTACGTCTGGACGATCGACGTGACCGCGCCGACGCTCGTTTTCGGCAACGTGGTGCCGGCTCAGGGCGTAAGCAACGCGACCGGAGTGTCGGTTGAGTTCTTCGCGAGCGAGCCGGCCACCTTCACCTGCGCGCTCGACGACGCACCGGCGGTGGCCTGCGTCTCTCCGTTCGTGGCGGACATCGCTGGAGAAGGCGCGCATGCCCTCGTCGTCACGGCGGTCGATCGCGCGGGCAACCTGGCGGCCCCGCTTACGGCGAGCTGGACGATGGACTTCACGGCCCCGCAGATCAGCTTCGGCTCCATCCTGCCTTCGGCGGCGAGCTACGTGAATGCGAGCACGGTCGTCGTGAACGTGAACGCCACCGAGCCGGTATATTATGAGGCGGTCCTCGATGACGTTGCCTTGGCCCAGAACACCGCGCAGATCACGTTGAGCGGCCTGACCGAGGGGCCGCACACGCTCGTCCTGACGGCGGTCGACAGCGCCGGCAACCACGCCAATACGATCACCCACGGCTTCACGGTCGACCTGACCGCGCCGCTCGTGCACATCGACGGCGCGGCCGCCTCGGGCGTGACGAATCAGGCGTCCAACTCGTTCACCTTCAGCTCGAGCGAGCCGGCGACCTTCGAGTGCGATTTCAACGGCGGCGGCTTCAGCGTCTGCACGAGCCCTTACAACCTGTCGGGCCTCGTCGAGGCCAATCACGTCTTCTCGGTGCGGGCGATCGATCTCGCGGGCAACGTCTCGGCGGTCGCGAGCAGCGCCTGGACGGTCGACCTGACGGCGCCGAAAACAACCATCGGCGCGGCGAGCCCGGCCGGCTCGCTCATCAACCAGTCGGCGGTCTCGATCGCCTTCTCGGTCAACGATGCCGGCGCTACTTCCCAGTGCAGCCTCGACGGCTCCGCGTTCGCGGTCTGCACGAGCCCGTTCGCGGTCAGCGGTCTTGCCGACGGCCAGCACGTCGCGCAGATCCGCTCGCGCGACTCGGCGGGCAATCTCGAGTCGGCCCCGGCCTCCTATGCCTTCAGCGTCGATACCCACGCTCCGTCGGTGACGCTCGCGGCCAGTGTGCCGCAGCTCACGAACTCGAAATCGGTGAGCGGGTTGAACGCCAGCTTGCGGTACAGCGCGGGCGCCGTCGCCATCCCGTTGTGGTGGATGAAGAACGTGTAGCCGTCCGGCGCCGAGCGCGCGACATACGCGGCCGCCACCGTGCCGCCCGCGCCGAGCTTGTTCTCGATCACCACCGTCTGGCCCAGCGACTTGCTGATCGAGGCGCCCAGCGTGCGCGCGACCACGTCGGTCGGCCCGCCCGCGGCGAACGGCACGACCAGCGTGACGACCTTGGTCGGATAC
>JACQAX010000350.1 GCA_016194795.1 Deltaproteobacteria bacterium
CGGGAGCGCTCGGGTACCTTCACCGCATGAAGATTCTACTCGTCGGAGCGGGCGCGGTCGGTCAGGTCTACGGCTACCATCTGCAGAAGGGCGGCGCCGAGGTCGCCTTTCTCGTGCGCGAGAAGTACGCCGCCGAGTGCCGCGCGGGCTTTCCCCTGTACCCGCTCAACCGCTCCCACGCCCGCGATACGGCCCTTCGCTTCAATGCCGAGATTCTCACCAAGGACGAGGAAGTGGCCGCGCGCAAGTGGGACCACGTCCACCTCTGCGTCTCGTCGACGGCGCTTCGCAACGGCGACTGGCTGCCACGCCTCGTGCGCTCGATCGGCGACGCCACGCTCGTCATGCTCCAGCCGGGCATCGACGACCGCGACCATCTTCTCAAGCTCGTTCCCGCCGAGCGGCTCGTCACCGGCATGATCTCGATCATCAGCTACCATGCGCCCCTGCCCGGCGAAAAAGTGCCCGAGCCGGGAATGGCGTACTGGTGCCCACCCCTCTCGCCCACGCTGCTCAGCGGCCCGAAGGCGCAGGAAGTCGTCGACGCGTTCAAGGCCGGCGCGCTTCCGGCCAAGCGCAGCGCCGACGCGACGACCGCCGCGGCGTTTCCGGGCGCGGCGCTGATGATGCTCGTCGCGGCGCTCGAGCTTTCCGACTGGTCGTTCTCCAAGCTCCGGCACGGCGAGGCGCTCGCGCTCGCGTGCGACGCTTTGAAGGAGACGTGCCCCATCCTCGAGAAAAAGCTCTCGGCCAAAGCGCCGTTCGGCATCGCGCACCTGCGTCCGGTGTTTCTGAAGCTGTTGTCCCGGGTCGCGCCGAAGGTGATGCCGCTCGACGTGGAGACGTACTTCAAGATGCACTTCACGAAGGTGGGCGACCAGACGCGCTTCATGCTCCGCGGCTACATCGACCACGGCAAGGAGCTGAAGCTCCCCGTGCATCGCCTCGAGGCGCTGCTGCGCAAGCTGCCCGAGCCGCTCTGACCCGCGGGCTCAGTTGCGCTGGCCGGTGCCCTGCTGGCTCGGCAGCAGGCCGTTGATCGGCGGCGGCATCAGGAGCATCGGTGGCGGAGCTTTCGCGGGATCGGGCTTGGACGTGTCGTAGGTGACGTTTTTTCCGCCGCCCGCCTCAACCTTGTCGCCGCCCGCCCCGACGGCGGCGATGCCCTCGTAGTCGCCCCCACCGGCCGCCGCGACGTCGCGCAGGTGGGCCTCCAGCCCCTGCGTGTCGAGCCCGATGATCTTGAGCTTCGCGCCCGTCTCGGCATGCAGCTTCGCCGCCGCCGCGGTCGGATTGCCCATGCAGCTCTCGTAGCCATCGGTGATGAGGACGACCTCCTTCACCTTCATCCCGCTCGTCTTGATGTACTCGGCCGCTTTGAGGAGCGAAGCCGCGATCGGCGTGTTGCCCATCGGCTGCAAGCCCGCGACCGTCGACTCGATCACGCCGATCGGCGTGCCGAGCTGATGGGCCACCTCGATCGCGTCGCACCCGCCTTGGCCGAAAACCATCAGGCCCGCCAGCAGATTGTCGCGCTGGAAACGCTCGAGCACCTCGGTGGCGACGCGCCGGGCGTGCATGATGCGCGGCTCGCCGCCGCCGCCCGCCACCTCGGCCGCCGTGCTCGTGCCGTGCCGCGTGGCCGCCACTCGCCCGCCGGTCGGCGCCGGCGGCGAAAGCAGCTGCTGGATCAGGCCCCCGAACGCGAGCGCCTGGCCGTTCCACATCATGCTCCCCGACGTGTCGTAGATGATGAGGCCGCCATCCCGCGCGCAGGCGGGCGTGGGCGCGGCGAACGCCAGGACGAGGGCGGCGAGCAGGCTGGCCGAAAGGAGGCGCATGCTTTCATTTTAGCACAAGGAGTTGTAGGTTGGGGCCACATGAGCCAGCTCAGCACCCAACCCTACAAGGGAACTCGCGATTTTTACCCGGTCGACATGCGCGTGCGCAACTGGATGTTCTCGCGCGTGCGCCGCACGCTGAAAGCGTACGGTTACGAAGAGTACGACGGCCCGATGCTCGAGCCCTTCGAGCTCTACGCCGCCAAGACGAGCGAGGAGATCGTCAACGAGCAGCTCTACTGGCTCGTCGACCGCGGCGAGCGCAAGATGGCCGTTCGCCCCGAGATGACGCCCACGCTGGCGCGCATGGTGGCGCAGAAACAGAACGAGCTACCGCGCCCGATCCGCTGGTTCTCGATCCCCAACCTCTGGCGCTACGAGCGCCCGCAGCGCGGCCGCCTGCGCGAGCACTGGCAGCTCAACGTCGACGTGTTCGGGGGAGACGCTCTCGCCGAAGACCTCGAGATCTGCCAGGTGATCGTGGCTTTGATGGAAGGCTTCGGCGCCGTGAGCGGGTTCGAGGTGCGCCTCAACCACCGCGGCGTGACCGACTATGTTTTCCGCGAGCTGCTCAAGCTGACCGACGCGCAGATTCCGGTGATCGGGCGCCTGCTCGACGCGGCCGCGAAGATGGGAATGGACGCCTTCGGCGAAAATCTCGCCAAGGAAGGCATGAGCGCCTCCCAGATCGAGCTTTTGAAATCGCTGCTGCAGAAGGACGCCGCCGATCGGCTGCGCAAACAGCTCGGCGACAACCCGCATTTCGCGCATCTCGCGCGGCTGCTCCAGCGCCTGGACGAGCTCGGGATCGGCCCGCTCTTCCGCTACGACCCGTCGATCATGCGCGGGTTCATGTACTACACGGGCATGGTGCTCGAGGTTTACGACCTCCACCCCGACAACAACCGCGCCCTCTTCGGCGGCGGCCGCTACGACAACCTGGTCGGCATGTTCGGCGGCAAGCCCCTGCCGGGCGTCGGCTTCGGCATGGGTGACGTCACGCTTCGCAACTTCCTCGAGATCAACAAGCTGCTGCCGAACCTCTCGGCGCCGAACGGCCTTTACGTCGCGCATCTCGACGAGCCGCAGCTGCTCGACGCGCAGAAGATCGCGCTGCAGCTGCGCAAGCTTTTTGCAAATGCCTCGATCGAGGTGCCCGTGCTCACCGCGCTCTCACCCGACAAGCCGAAGAAGATCTTCGCCACCGCCGAGAAGCTCGGCGCGCGCACGGTCGTCTTCGTCGGCGGCGACGACGTGAAAGCCGGCAGGTATCCCATGAAAGACATGGTGACCGGCGAGCAGACGACCGGGGTGCCGGGCGAGCTCGCCATCAAGTACATGACCGTCGCCATGAGCGCCGCCGCGGGCGCCATCCATGGCCCATGACGGAGCGCATGCGCCAAGCTGACCTCTTCGCGCCGAAGCCAGAAGCCCACCCCTTCGCCGAGACGGGAGAGCGGCTCTGGGCGCTGGCGCGACGCGGAGTCTGGTTTGGCTCCTCGAGCTGGAAGTACGAAAGCTGGAAGGGCGCCGTTTATTGCGACCCCTATCGCTCGAAGAAAGATTTCGAGGAAAACTGCCTCGAGGAGTACGCGAAGCTCATCCCGGCGGTCGGCGGCGACTTCTCGTTCTACAACTGGCCCTCGCTCGAGATGGTCGACGCCATCGCGCGCCAGACTCCCGCGGGGTTCAAGATCGGCCTGAAGGCGACCGATCTCGTCACGCTTCGGAAATTTCCGTCGATCCCACGCTGGGGCGACAAGGCCGGAAAGCCCAACCCCGACTTCCTCAACGCGGCCTTGTTCAAGAACGAGTTCCTCGACCGCGTCGAGAAGCTCGAAGGCAAGCTCGCGCCGATCATTCTCGAGTTCACGGCGTTTCCGCCGGGAGCGTTTCGCGACTGGACCGAGTTCGCCGACCGGCTCGACGACTTCTTCGCCGAGCTGCGCCGGCTCGTCGGCACGCGCTTCGAGTTCGGCGTCGAGCTGCGCACCAGGGATTTTTTCCATGACGAGCTCTTCGAGCGGCTCGAGGCGATGAACATGCACCTGCCCGTCGCGCCCATCCTGAACAGCTGGACGCGCATGCCGCCCCTGACCGAGCAGTGGAAGCTCTTCGAGCGCCGCGACTTCCCGTTCGCCGAATGCCGCGCGGTGATGCGCCCCGGACGCACGCGCGACGAGGCCGTCGAGCTCTTCGAGCCTTACGACCGCAACAAGGAAACGTGCCTGCCCGTGCGCGCCGCGCTCAAGACGATGGCCGAATGGGCGATGCGCGAACGTAAGCCTCTCTACGCCTTCATCAACAACCACGTCGAGGGCTGCGCGCACCAGACGATCTCGGAAGTGACGGCCGAGATCCTCCGCGACGCCGGCTAAAGCTCGCGCTCGAGCTCGACGTCGACGTTCTCGTCGCGCACGTC
>JACQAX010000310.1 GCA_016194795.1 Deltaproteobacteria bacterium
ATCCGGTTTTAAGATCACGAGCACCTCTTCAAGCTTCGAGAAGTCGACGCTCGGCCTGATCTCGACGTTTTGCGTGACGCCGAAGGTCTTCTTCGAGACCTTGATCACCTTGCCGAGCATCAGCCCCTTCGGGTAGATTCCGTCGAGGCCCGAGCTCACGACGACGTCGTCGACGTCGATGTCGTCCGTGCGCAAGGCGAATTTCAGGATGCAGCTCGCGTCGGTCGCGCCCTCGACGAGGCCGTGCGCGCGCGTGCGCTGCACGATCGCGTCGATCGACGACAAGTTGTCGAGCATCGTGATGACGTCGGCGTAGTCGGACGTCACGCGCAGGATCTTGCCGACCACGCCCTCGTGGGTGACGACGGCCATGCCGCGCTGGATGCCCGCGTTGGAGCCCTTGTTGATGCGGATCGAGCGGAACTCGGTCGACACGTCCTTGGCGATGACCTGCGCGGTGATCTTCTTCTCTTCGACCTTCTCCTGGAACTGGAGCAGCGCGCGCAGGCGCTTGTTCTCGGCCTCCATCTCCTTGAAGTTATGGATCGTGTTGAGGAGCTTGCGGTTCTCCTCGACGACGTTCGAGAGGTCGCGGCGCGTGTTGATCAGGAAAATATAGTTCTGCATGAACCGCGCGGCGTGGTCGATGGTGAACGAGATCATGCCTTGGATCGGCGACGTCACGAACACCACGGCGCGGTCGAAGAAGTTGAAGTCCGTCTCCGCCTTGTTGCTTGTGTTTAGCGAAAGGATTGGTATAAAAATCAGAAGCGCTATTGTGCAGTAAAACCGATATTCCTTAATCAGCTTCAACATTTAAGTTGAATATAACATGCTGTATTACCCGGAGAAGACCAATGTTTGAAACCATGAGAAAAGTTTTCGGACCCGCGGCCGTGACCGTAATCATCGGCGCGATCGCGATGGTCTTCGTCTTCTTCGGCGTCTACAACCCGCGCACGACGAAGGGCCAGGGACAAGGCGCGCTCGCTGCGACCGTCAATGGCGACGCGATCACGATGACGGAGTTCGGCCGCGAGTACCAGCAGCGCACCGAGATGTTCTCGAACATGATGAAGGGGAAGATCGACCCGAACATGCTCAAGCAGCTGCGCATCGGTGAGCAGGTTGTCGAAGACCTGATCCGGCGCCGCCTGGTGCTTCAGGAAGCCCAGCGGATGGGGATGACCGCGCCGGATGCTGAAGTTCGCGAAAAGATTAAAGAAATGCCCTATTTCAAAGCCAAGGACGGAAGCTTCGACGTCAGCCGCTACAACCAGCTGCTGGCCGCGAACCACTACACGCCGGCGGCTTTCGAAGACATGATCCGCGAAGACATCCTCCGCGCGCGCGTCTCGGAGTTCGTTCGCGGTCGCGCGAAGGTCTCCGAAAAAGAGGTCGAAAGCGACTTTCTCAGCCAGGAAGACCGCCGCCAGGTCGATTACGTCGTGCTCGACGGCGAGACGGCCAAGAAGTTCGTGATCGTCGGCGACAAAGACGTCGAGGACGCGCTCAAGGACAAGGCTGGACTCGATGCGGCAAAGATGCACTACGAGCGTACGAAGATGAGCTACGTGAAGCCGACGGCCAAGAAAACCGTCAAGAAGGGCGAGGCCGCCCCGAAGACCGAGTTCCTGCCCTTTGAAGAGGTGAAGAAGAAGGTCGTGCTCGACATGCTCCGCGAGAAGCGCTCCGACGAAGGCCATAAGGCCAACAAAGAGCTGTCGGCCGACCTCTACGCCAAGGCCAAGGAGCTGCCGCGCGACAAGTTCAAGGCCTACGTCAAGGGCAAGGGCCTGGAAATGAAGACGAGCGCCAAGTTCAACCGCCTGCAGAACTCCGTGCCCGGCCTGGGCGATCTGCCCGAGCTCGTCTCCGACGCGTTCAAGGACGGCTCGCCGCTCGTGCAGGGGCCGAAGCTTTACGAAGGTGCCAAGACGTTCGCCGTGGCAATGGACCTCAAGGCTTTCAAGCCCGACATGGCCGAGTTCGCCAAGAGCAAGACGCAGCTCGAGCAGACGGCCAGCAGTCGCAAGTCCGAGGAGATGTTCCAGCAGTGGATGCACGACCTGCGAACCCGCGCGAAGGTCTCGATCAACCAGCAGATCGGCAACCCCACTGACGCCGACGCCGAAGCTCCGGCGCCCGTGCCGGTCGACGACTGATTCGCGTCGCGACTCTTACGAGTTACAAATAGAAAAGGGGGCGCCGCATTTCTGCGGATCGCCCCCTTTATCTGTCGCGTCCGCACGGGACGCGCGTCTTTTTCGGGTTTAAAAGACGGAAAACCAATGTGCCTCTAAAAGGTGTCGGAATATTGACGCTCTGGCAAGTGAAAAAGCCGCTTGCGCACGCTCAATCCTCCCCAATCCTAATAAATACTAAATAACGCTCTTACTGGCGATGCCATTGCTGCGCCGCATCTTCAAGCAGGAGCGTCTCGCAAAGCGTTTTGAACTCGCCCTTGCGCGACACGCGCCAAGGCTGCTCGATCGCGCCCGAGTTGACGGCCAGTCGCTCGCCACGCTTCACGATCGCCTGCGCCCACGGGAGGTGGATCGCATCGAGCGGCGCCTTCTGTTCGAAGAGCGTCTTCAAGGCCGCCTCGTCGCGAACCGCCTTGATCCGCTGGAGCTCGGCGAGCAGGCCCACCGCCACGTCGTGGAACTTCGCGTAGTCCTTCACCGCGAGCACGCCGTTTTCGGGAGTCTGCGCCGACGAGCCGTCTTTCGCCACCCAGCCGGCCGCGCCGCTCTCGATGAGCAGATTCACGAGCAGCCAGTTGCCGCGCTGGTGCGCTTCGGTAAGGGTGCGCTCCTTGGACGTATGGCGCAGGAAATCGGCGAGATAAGTATCGTACATCACGTCGCGAACGGCGTTCGCTTCTTCCTGAGTCTTGTAGATGCCGACGTCGACGAGCTTGGGGTCGGCCGCGAAGACGAGCGCGGTGAGGTCGGCACGCTGCTCCTCGAGCGCGCTGCCGAGCGAGCCGAGCGCGCCGACGGGATCTTCCTTCTCGCCGTACTTCGACGTGTCGTACGTGCCCGAGCCGTGGCCGATGATCTCGTGCAGGAGCACGAGCGTCTGCCAGCTCGCGTCCATGTTCGCGAGGGCGCGGTCGACGAGCGCGGCCGGAAGGAACTCCTCGAGGTACTCGCGGCGGATCTTCTGGAGCGCGGGGCTTTCTTTCTCTCCGGGCAGGCCGAGACGGATGATGTTCTTGGCGCCTACGTCGCGGCGGATGTCGTCGAAGTTCGGCAAATTATAGCCGCCGGAATGCATCGACGAGATTTCCTGGAAGTAATAAACCATCAGCGCGGGGGGCGCGTAGTCTCTGGGGAACGTCTCCTTGAACTTGCCGTACGGCATCGCGTCCTCGAAGTACTGCGCGTTCTGCGCGAGCCGGACCGACGTCTGCGTCGTCGCCGGGTCGATGATCTGCACGTACGACTCCCACGAGCCGATCTGCGCCTTGTAGTCCTGGTAAACTTCGACGAAGCCCATCATGAAGTCGACCTTGGACTTCGTGCCGTCGCGGACCCAGTCGATGTTGGCCTGGCGGAAGTCCTCGACGTCGCCCTCTTCGAAGAATTTGATGAGGTGCTCGAGCTGCGCGCGCTGGCCCGGAGTCGTCGCGTACGGAACCGCGAGACGAAGCTCGCGCACGACGCGCGCGAGCGCCTGGCCGACGATGCCCGGCGTCTTCACCGTCTGCACCTCGACTCGGAGGCCGCCCGTCGGCGAGCGCACGATGCGGCAGTTGAGGCAGCTCGCGAGGCCCTCCTTGAGGGCCTGCTCGACTTCCTTGCCGCTGACGCCCTTTTCGTAGAAGTTGCCGCCGGCGGCTTCCAGCTCGGTGCCCGCGGCGTCTTCCGGAAACTGGATGACCTCGTAGTCGGCGTCGGTCATGAGCGCGATCGAATCGGCGGTGGTCTTGGCGTCGAGCGAGCCGGCGAAGATCTTGAAGAGGTTTTCGACCTGAGCCCTGGTGGTCGCGCGCAGCACGTACTTGCGGTTCGAGCCTTCGTAAGGGCCGGCCAGGTCCTCGAACTTCGCCGCGTAGCTGACGAGCTCTTTGAAGGCGTCGGCCCCGAGGAGGGCCTTCGTGTCGGCGATGTTGCGCGCGGAGAGCGCGGTCTCGAGCAGCTGCTTGATGGCGGGCGCGTTGCGGTGGTTGTGGAAGAAGAGGATGTCGCGTCCGGCGCGCGAGGCCTCGATGAGGTGGAACGCGAGCTTCTGCTCCTGGTGCGTCAGCTTATCCCAGATGATGCCTCGCGTTTTCGAGTCGGAGACCCGGATGTTGAGCGGCACCGGCAGCGGAACTTTTTTGGGATCGGCCGCCAGGGCGGCGAGCTGAGGAAGGACGCAGAGGCCGAGGACGAAAAAGTGCTTCTTCATGGGGCCATGCGCTATCATTAATAAGCGATTGACGCAATTAGTCGGAGCTGGGCTCGGGATACTGCGGTTCCGGGTACTTCGGCTCTTCGCTGTAGGGGTCGGAGTGCTCGCCGTCCTTCTTTTTCTCAGGATCTTCGGGCGGATCGACGTAGGGCTCGACGTCGTCTTCATCATCCTCGGACCGGGGCTGGATGATGTCGTTGTCGACGCTGCCGCCGCTCATGCCCGAGGGGGCGGCGACGACGGGGACGTGGCGAGGCTTCGCGTCGTCCTCCGGAAGGAAGATCAGCACGCCGATCGCGGCGACGACGAAGGCGAGGACGGCGATGAGAGGGGCCCATTTCTTCGTTTTCACGGTCAGCCCAAACATACTATAGTCGCGCGATGGCAACAATTGCGGAGCTGGGCCTCAAAGTCGGCGTGCATTCTCGGGGGAGGGACAACCACCTCCTCGACGTGCCCGGCGGCCTGGGGCTTGCGCACCGGTCGTTTCGCGAGGCCGAGGGCGTCTGTACCGGCTTTACGGTGCTGCAGCCGTCGTTCGAGCTCAACCGCCGCCGGGCGGCCGCGGTTTTCGCGATCAACGCGGCGGGCG
>JACQAX010000311.1 GCA_016194795.1 Deltaproteobacteria bacterium
CGCGATGATCGAGAAGATCAAGGCCGCGGCCCACGCCAAGGTCAACGCCAGCGTCGCCGCGCCGGCGAAGACGTCGACGCGGCTCGCGAAGCTCGACACCTCCACGCTGGTCGTGATCGGCGCGTCGACGGGCGGGACCGAAGCATTGCGCCAGCTGCTGACCGCGCTTCCGGCCGGCATCCCACCGATCCTGGTCGTGCAGCACATTCCCGAGGTGTTCTCGACCGCGTTCGCGCGGCGCCTGAAGGAGCTTTGCGCGTTCGACGTGCGGGAGGCGGTCGACGGCGAGGTCATCGAGGCCGGCCGTGTCCTCGTCGCGCCCGGCGGACGACAGCTGGAAATCGTACGCCGCGGTAAAACCCTGAGGGCCAGAGTGACCGACGGGCCTCTCGTCAATCGCCACAAGCCGTCCGTCGACGTGCTCTTCGACTCGGTGGCCAAGCATTGCGGAGCGGGCGCCGTTGGCGTGATTCTCACCGGCATGGGCAGCGACGGGGCCGAAGGGCTGCTGAAGATGAAAAACGCGGGCGCGCGCACGATCGCCCAGAGCGAGGCGAGCTGCGTCGTCTTCGGCATGCCTCGCGCGGCGGTCGAAGCGGGGGCCGTCGACAAGAGCTGCGACCTGGCCGACATCCCGATGCTGCTGCTGCGTTGGCTCGCGGCGAAAAAAGCGGCATAGACCGGCGGCCGAAACTTGGTTAAAATGGCGAGTAAATGAGCTTCTCGATAGAGTGCAAGAACAAGCTGCTATACGTGTATTGCAGCGGCGACCTCGACGCCGCCTTCGCGTCCGAGCTCATCCCGGCGGTCACCAACGAGCTCGCGCAAAGCCCGGCGGCCGTGGTTCTCGATCTGCTGAGCTGCACCGACATCTCCGATCCCAACGTTTTTCGGACGATCGCGATGCTCGCCAAATCCCTCAAAACCCGGAACCTGAAGCTCTTCGCGATGTCCGTCACCGGCAAGGTCGGCTCGGCGATCCGCGACCAGGGCCTGGATCTCGCCGTGCCGTTCGTCGAGTCGGAGGCTCAGGCCCTCGCGCTGCTCTCGAGGAAGGCGACGCCTTCCACCAAGATCGACGTCGAGTTCATCAACCCGTTCATTCAGGGCACGCTGGCGACATTCGACATGCAGTGCTCGCTCAAGGCGACCGCGGGCAAGCCGTTCCTCAAAGGAAGCGGCCCCCAGGAGGTGATGACCGACATCGCCGGGATCATCGGGCTCACGAGCCCCCATTTCAACGGCTCGATCGCCATCTGCTTTCCGCAGAGCCTGTTTCTCACCATCATGAGCAATATGCTGGGCGAGAAGTACGACACGATCACCAAGGACCTCGAGGACGGCGCCGCCGAGCTCCTGAACATCATCTTCGGGTGGGCCAAGCGCGTCCTGAACGAGAAGAACTACGCGATCGAGAAGGCGATACCCACGATCGTGCGGGGAGCGTCGCTGACGGTACGTCACGTGACGCCGAACCCGACGCTCGTGCTGCCGTTCGACACGCCTTCCGGGGCGTTTCAGATCGAGATCGCGACGGAGTCGGTTTTGTCTTGATGACGCTTTGCGTCATCGCTGCGGCGGAAAAGCTTGCCGGATCCACTTCTTGAAAAGGGGTATGTTAGACTTTCCCTTGGATGACGCCGGAAACGCGCAAAGCCATCATTGAACGCTACACGGGCTGGTCGGAGAACTGGGGCCTGTCGCTCGCGTTCGCCGTGACGCAGTCGGTGGAGAAGGCCGAGCAGGTGGTGGCCGAGGCGATCGTCGCGCTGACCACCGCCGCGGCGGAAGCCGAGGCAGAGCAGGCGCGGACGCCCACGCCCACGCCGGGCCGGCCCCCGGCGCCGCTCTCGGCGATCAGCTCGCAACGCTTCGCCGCCGTGCTCTGGGAGATGGCCAACGCGCAAGCCTATCGCGGCTTCGGCGCCGACGCTTTCTTCCGCATGCCGGCCGTCGCGCGCGCGATCGTGGTGTTGAAGACGCGGGCGCTGTTCTCGCGCGGGCAGATCGCGGGCATCGTGCGCGTGAGCGTCGAGCAGGTCGACGGCCATCTCGAGAACGCGCGCCTGCTGTTCTCGGACGGGCGCCCGTGGCTCGAGGAAAGCCCGAGCCTGCATCTTTCGGCCGGCGAAACCGGGGAGCAGCACTGGGTGCCCGAGTGCCCGCAGTGGAAGGCGACGGCGCCGCGCTCGAGCGAAGCGGGCCCGACGATCCAGGACATCTTCGCGCAGTACGTGGGCAACGATCTCGACCCCGACACGGGAAACCGCCTGCACTCGCACCTGATCGTCTGCTCGGCGTGCCGTACGAATCTCTCTTACTTCAAGCGCCAGTACAGCGACTGGATCAACTCGGTCCCCGCGCTCGACGCCGCGCCCGAGCTGCGCCGCCATCTCACGAAGGTGGCCAAGACGGCGCTCAAGCTCAAGCGTCCGCGGCTTGGCGGCGAGGTCAGCCCCTGGCCGGGGATTCGCAAGCTCATGGCGAACGGGCAGATCCTCGCCATGGTTTACGGGGCCGGGCTGTTCATGGCCGGGCAGCTTTTTTTGCACAACCATCCCTCGGTTGCGCGCTTTATTAAGCGGAAGCTTCATCTTCAGTAGGGTGACGAAAACCTGTTAACCGTTAACAGGTTTTTGTCACCAGGCCAGATCCGGCCGAGTATTAATCATCGGCGCGCTCGTGACATGCACCATGAACCGAAGCCGCCGCGTATAATATTGCCCGCCCTCGAACAGGTCCGGCGGCGGGTTCGGCAGCGACCCAAGCTTGCGAACCGCATCGCGCGTCACACGGTCGAGCGTGGGAATCGCCGAGCTCTCGATGACGTCGATCGAGCGGAAGTTTCCCTGGCGGTCGAGGACGAACTCGACGGTAATCGGCAGCTCGGCCCCTTCCTTCACGCCGTGCGCCGACATCTCGCCCTGGATCTGGCGATCGAAGTTGCGCAGCAGGAAGAACCAGTTGTGGATGATCGGCTCCTCGAGGCGGACGAAGAACGAGTAGAACTTGCTCTCGGCGGCGTTCAATAAGTTCTGGTTGCTCTTCTCGAGGTTCGGATCGTCGCGCCCCACGGGGCGATACAGGCCCGGGGGGCCCTGCGGGCCTTCGGGGCTGGCCTCTTGCGGCTGGGCCTGCGGTTTTGGAACCTTGGTGCCGAGGCCGAGCTTGGCGAGGTCGAGCTTCTTGGCTTCGGGCTTGGCCCGCGCGCCACCTCCGCCGTCCATTGGCTTGTCGGGCTGCGCGCCCGCGACCTTCTGCTTGGGAACGACCTGATTGAAGGGCGCCATCATCTGGGCATCCTTCGGCGCTTCCTTTGACTTGTACTCCTCGTGGAGCTCCTGCTTCATCAGCGGATTGAGCTGGCGGTCGCGCATGATTTTCTTTTTGAGCTGCTGGAGCTGCTGCGGGGAAATCTCGACTACTTCAGTCCGAGCCGGGACGTCGTGGGCCAGCTCAAGATACGGTGCGACGAAGAAGAAGAAAATGACATGGAGCAATAGCACGATCGCGATCGCGATCGCGATTCTGCGCAGCGCTCGCTGAGACTGGGGTATCCGAGGGATTTCGGGTAGCTGCGATAACACGGAATCCATGCTAGATTTGACACTAGACGCTTTCGCCGGCAATTGACAAGGGCGGTAGCGGCACATACTTTTGAAAGCACACCAATACGAGGAGCCGAGAACATGGGCGGTGAAGTTAAGGAATTCGATGGCGCGATCGACAAGGGTCTCGAGGGCGTCGTTGCCTGCACGACGAAGATCAGCTCGATCCAGGACGCGACGCTGACGTACCGCGGCTATACGATCGAAGACCTCGCCGAACACTCGACGTTCGAGGAAGTGGTCTTTCTGCTTTGGAACGACCGGCTTCCGAAAAAAGAGGAGCTCGAAAAGCTTCGCGCCGAGCTCGTCGCCAACATGACGCTCTCGAGCGAGACCGTGACCCTCATGAAGCAGCTGCCGGCGAAGACCGCGGTGCCCATGGATTATCTCCGTACGGTGGTGTCGAGCCTCTCGATGCAGGATGCCGACTCCAAAGACATCGGCGACGACGCCAACCACCGCAAGGCGATGCGCCTGGCGGGCGTGATGGGCGCGATCGTCGCGGGATTCCATCGCATTCGCGAGGGCAAAGACATCGTCAAGCCTGACGCGTCCAAGGGCGTGGCCTGGAATTTCATGTACATGGTCAAAGGCGAGAAGCCGACCGACCAGCTCGCGAAAGACTTCGACACCTGCCTCATTCTGCATGCCGACCACGAGCTCAACTGCTCGGCCTTCTCGGCGCGCGTGACGACGTCGAGCCTCTCAGACATGCACTCGGCGATCACCTCGGCCATCGGGACTTTAAAAGGGCCTCTGCATGGCGGAGCCAACGAGCAGGTCATGAAGATGCTGTTGCGCATCGGCTCGATCGAGGCCTCGAAGAAGTTCATCGAGGATGCCCTCAACGCGAAAGAAAAGGTCATGGGCATCGGCCATCGCGTCTACAAGCACGGCGACCCGCGCGCGCGCATCCTTCGCAAGATGAGCGACCGGCTCACCAAGGCCGCGGGCATGCACCACTTCTACGAGATGTCGGCCAACATCGACGACATCATGCAGGAGAAGAAGGGCCTGATGCCGAACGTCGACTTCTACTCGGCGACGGTCTATTACACGATGGGCGTTCCGATCGATCTCTACACGCCGATCTTCGCGGTGAGCCGCGTGAGCGGCTGGATCGCGCACGTCCTCGAGCAGTACGAGCACAACCGCATCTATCGCCCGCGCGGGCGCTATGCCGGCAAGCTCGACCAGAAGTGGACGCCGGTCGACAAGCGCTAGCAGGCTCTGTCTAACAACCCATTTCGTCGCGAGCTCGTGCGAGGATGGGCAGCTGCGAGGCGGACGTGTACAAAAAATGCGCAGCGTAGCAG
>JACQAX010000312.1 GCA_016194795.1 Deltaproteobacteria bacterium
GGAAAATTCACCACGCGCCCGCACGTCGTGCGCCCGTAGAACATGTTCTCCGACGGCGAGGTCTTCATGATCTTGGAGCGCCCTTCAACGAGCACTTCCATTTTCTTCCCGACCTTGCGCGCGTTGTTCTCGGCGGCGATCTCGACGCCGCGCTTCTGGAACCGCTGCAGGCGTTCGCTCTTCACCTCGAGCGGCACGTCGTCGGCAAGCTTGAAGGCCTTGGTGCCCGGGCGCGGGCTGTAGGCAAACGAGTAGACCGAATCAAAGCGCAGGTCCTCGAGCAGCTTCATCGTCTCGTCGAAGTCCGTGTCGGTCTCGCCCGGGAACCCCACGATGATGTCGGTCGAAAGCCCCCCGTCGGGGCAACGTGCACGCCATTTGCGGATCTGCTCGTAGTACGTCTCGATCCTGTAATGCCGGTACATGCCCTGCAAAACTTTATTGGAGCCGCTCTGCACGGGAAGATGCAGCTGGTTGCATAGCGCGCGAACTGAACCGTAACATTCGATCAGCTCGTCGGAGAAATCGACCGGGTGCGAGCTCGTGTAGCGCAGGCGCTTCAAGGACGGCACGGCCTCATCCAAAGCGCGCAGCAGCTCCGGGAAGGTCTCTTTATTGCCCTTACCGAACGAGTTCACGTTCTGGCCAAGCAGCGTCACTTCGCGCACGCCAAGAAGCGCAAGTCGCGTGACGTCCGAGACGATCTCGGCAACGGGCCTGCTCTTCTCGCGCCCGCGCGTGAAGGGCACGATGCAGTACGAGCAGAACTTGTCGCAGCCCTTCATGATGTTGATGAACGCGCTGGCCGACTTGTGGAAAATTTTCGTGTCGGTCGTGTAGTCGCGCCCCTTGTCGAAGTCGTTGTAGACGACGTGGCGCGCGCCGCCGCTCACCTCTCCCAGGATTTCCGGAAGATGGTCGATCGTGTCGGTGCCGAAGACGAAATCGAGATGGGGGTTGCGCGAGAAGAGCTTGGCGCCCTCGAGCTGGCCGACGCAGCCGCCGATGCCGATGAGAGTCGATTTCTTTTTGTCTTTTTTGAGAAGCCCCAGGCTCGAAAGCGCTTTCTGGACCGCCTTGTCGCGCACCTCGCAGCCATTCAGGATGACGATGTCGGCGTCGG
The DNA here is from genome assembly GCA_016194795.1 of Deltaproteobacteria bacterium. GTDB lineage: Bacteria > Bdellovibrionota > UBA1018 > UBA1018 > UBA923 > JACQAX01. The sequence continues at coordinate 1,124 of JACQAX010000312.1, forward strand.
CCGCCGACGCGCTCGGGCGCGCGCCCATATCGCTCAGGAGCACGCTCATGCGCTCGGTGTCATTGACGTTCATCTGACAGCCGAACGTTTTGATAAAAAAGGATTTAGGAGGGAGAGCCGCTGGCTCCATCCCCTGCAATTCCTGAGGCATGCGGTCTTCTATACATGGGGAGCATGACGAGGACAAGCAGGACGTAGAACAGCACGCCCTTCAAAAGAATCCACACGCGCGAGCTCGAATAGACGGCCGCCCAAGCCACCGCAACGCCATGAAAAAACAGAAAAAGGATGAGCCGGGTGTCCGAGCCGCGCAGGCGCTTCACGAACCACTCCTGCTTGAGCACCGCCTCGCGTTTTTCGGCATCGAGCATCGGCGCGCTCCGGAAGGTGCGGATCATGAACGGCTCACCGCCTCGAAAGCGCATCCCGAGCATCATGATACCCATGGCCGCCTCCATCACCGCCGGCTGCAGCTTGAACGCCACGCCCGAGTCCATCCAAAACGAGATTCCGCCCAGGCCGAGCACGAGCGCGTTGCTGGAGAGCGTGAGAAACGACACCTTGCCCGTCTTCCACTTCTCCCACCCCACCTCGCCAACGGCGGCGACGCAGCCGACGACGAGCGCGGCCTTGAGCCCCCAAAGCTCTTCGATCGCCCAGAAGAGCACGAGCGGAAGCAGGGCCCCGAAGAGCTGCATCTTCATCGGCTCAAAGTTCCTTCAGCGGCACGAGAGTCGACCGCGCGTGCTTGAGCAGGCCTTCGGGCTCGGTGCCGTCGTCGGGAAAGCTCGCCACTCCCACGCGCGCGCCGGCAAGCGCCTTGGTCGAGTCTTTTCCGAGGCTGTCGAGCAGCCGACGCACGAGCTTCGGAGCGTCGGCCTTCTTGCAGTCGTCCATGACGACGGCGACCTGGCTCGTCTTCGGCAGGTCGTACACGGAGTCGCTCGCGCGGAAGAGCGCGTTTTTCACGGCCTCATGCACTGTCTTCAGGCTGGGGGCGCGGGTCTCGAGAATCATGAGGGAAATGGCGCCGACCTCGGTGCGCAGGGCGAACATGCGCGACTCGAGCACCTTGCCCAGCGCCGCCTCGGAGCGGAGCACGGGCAGCGTGAGCCGGATCGTGAACGCCCCGTCCTCGAGCCGGGCCTCGAGCGCGCCGCCGTGCTGGCGCACCACCTCGCGCGCGATGGCCAGGCTTCCGCCAACCCCCTCGTGCGTGCGGTCGAGAATGCCTTCCTGCTGGCCGAAGATCCCGAAGATCGCCTTCATCGAGGTCGCGCCGACCGACTCGTCCACCGGGTTGGAGAGCTCGAGCGAGACGGTTTCGTCCTTGGAGACGATCTTGAGCGCGAGCTTCGAGCCCGCCGGCGAAAAGCGCTGGGCGTTCTCGAAGAGCGAGCGCACCACCTTCTCGAGCCTGGGCGCGTCGCCGAGAATCACGGGGAGCTCGGCGATCTTGCCCGACACCGTGACCTTGTCCTTGCGCTTGGCGGCTTCGGTTTTGAAGCGATCAAAACTCACCTGGACGAGCTGCGAGAGCGCCACCTCGTGGAAGCGGCAGACGAGCCTCCCCGAAACGAGCTTCGAAAGGTCGAGCAGCTGGTTGAGCGTCGAGTTGAGACGCTCGGCATTGCGATACGCCATCTCGACGAACGGCGCCTGCTCCTTCGGCGGCAGCCCCTCGTCGCGGATCACCCGGAGAATAGACCTTGATGGCGCCGTCGGAGCCGCTGACCTCGCAGACGATGTCGTCCTTGTCGAAGTCGTCGCCGTCGGAAGGCAGGTGGATGGCCTCAGCCTCGCCCAGGTCGTCGAAGGCGGCCGTAGTGATGCCGATCGTCACGATGTTGCTCTTTTTATGGAACCAAAGCTTCCCGTCGTTATACTCTATGATATTCGCAGCGCGTGATTCTTTTGGTGCCATAGGGGTACATCTTACATGCCGAAAACCGAGAAGCAAAAAAAAGTTTTGATCCTCCACACCGGCGGCACGATCGGGATGGGAATTCCCACCCCACCCCATGACTCGCCGCTCGCTCCAGACCATCGTTTCGTGAAGACGCTGAAGAAAAAAGTTCCCGAGCTCTGGCGCCTCGGCGACATCGAGATCCGCGCGCTGGCCAACAAAGACTCTTCCGAGATTCTTCCCGAGGACTGGCTCCATCTCGCCGGCGTGATCGGCAACGCCGTCGACGATTATGATGCCTTCGTGATCACCCACGGCACCGACACCATGGTGTACACCGGCACGGCGCTTTCGTACCTCATGCCCTACCCTTGTAAGCCGGTCGTGCTGACCGGCTCGCAAAGGCCGCTGCAAGAGATCCGCACCGACGCGCGCCGCAATCTCATCAACTCGGTGGCCATCGCCGCCTCGCAACGGATATGCGAAGTTTCTATTTTTTTCGACACCGTCCTCCTCCGCGCCAACCGAGCCAAGAAAGTGCACATCGAGGAGTACCACGCCTTCGACTCGCCGAACTTTCCAAGGCTTGCCGAGGAACGTTTGAAGACGCTCTTCCCCCCGCTCTCGCGCGAGAAGCTCGTGCGTCGGCTGCGGCAACCTCCCCCGCGGCGAGACCCATGCCTTTCTGAAGGCGGCGCGCCGAAAGAAGGTTCCGGTCATCCTCACCAGCCAGGTGCAGGCGGGAAAGCTCTCGCCCGAGATTTACGAGCGTGGCCGGCAGGCGCTTGCACTGGGGGCGATCTCGTCTTTGGACATGACGTTCGAGGCGGCGCTGGTCAAGGCGATGCTGCTCGCGGGCAATGACTGTCCCTACGAGTACTGGGGACAGGCCATGGGAGCGAACTGGGCCGGAGAGCTCACGCCGCCGCCTCGCCTCTGAGCCAGCGAAAATATCGGCGCCAATTTGGCGCCACGACGATATTTTGGCACCGAATTTTGTCGCTCGCGCCCGCGCGCGCGCCGCTGATTTCTCGAATTCGAAAAAAATATTTCTAATTTACCTGCCCCAAAACACCGAACAGTCGTGGCATTCGAGAGCAGATCCGGAAAAACGCCGGCTTCTCGCGGGTTTTCTTCGAACGCTGGCGTGGCAATTGCAAAGTTTCTGTGGCCGAGGGGGCAGAAGTCCGAAAATGAGAGCCAAAAGAGAGCTGAGCCAGATCATCTTCCTGTTTTTCGTGTTCCTCACCCTGGTGATCGCGTCGCGATTCCTGCCGGAAGGAAACGCCGCGCAAAGCTTCGCGCCCGCCTCTTCGTCCGTCTCCCAGGAGCTCCAAGAGCTACTTGGGTACGAACCCGGCTAAGCTGCAGCCCATCTTCTGCTCCTTGGCGTTGCAAAAGCACGTATAGACGCACTTGCCGGCGTCGACCTTCGACTCGGTCTTGTCCGTGACGAGACCGTCCTTCTTGCAAGCCTTCGCCGGCTGGATCTTGGCGCGGCCGCAGCCGTGCTCGTCGACCTTGTCGTCCATCTCGGCAAAGTAATCGCGCCGTGCGACGACGTCGGCGTACGCCGTCGGCAGCCCGGGGCCGGCGCCTTGGCGACGACGGTGGGTTTGGCGACGACCGGCGGCTCGACGTCCTGGTCGTTCTTCTTCACGAGCAGGAGCGCCTTGCCGTAATTGTTCGTCTTTTCGTCCGGCCCGAGGGTCTTCTCGCAGAGCCCCTTGGTCTGGCCGGTGTTGGTGTATGCCGCGAGCTTCTTGCACGAGCACGTCATCCCGCAACGGAACTGGTAGACGTCGTCTTTGTTGGCGGCGTCGCTGACCGAGACGGCGTTTTCGGAGTACACGTTGCGGGTCGTGTCGGTCTTGAAGTCGTCCTTCGAGCACGTCGCGCCGGCCGCCTTCGCGTCGGCATCGCTGGGAGCGACGTCGGGCGAGGCCTCGCAGGTTCGCAAAGCCGAGAAGAGCAGCTGGGGCGGAAGCTTGTTCACGTCGAGCTTGAGCTTCTCAGGGATCTTCGGCACGACGTCGGCGACCGTGTCGACCGCCTTCACCTCGTCGGAGCCCGCCTTGGTGTCGCTGGCCTTCGTGGGGGCCTGGGCCCCGACCAGGATCCGGCCGCCTTTCCCGTCGCTCGTCACCTTGCCGGGGGCGACCACGGTGGGTCCGCCGTTGATGGTGCACTTGTCGCCATCGCAGCTACAGGGGTAGACGCACGTGATGGTCAGCTTGCGGTCGAGGTACGGCACGAGCACGTCCTGGCCGACGGCGAAGTCGCCCAGACACTGCGCCTTGGAGCGGTCGAACGTCGAGATCGTGTCGACGCACTGCTTGGAGGCCACCACGTCGAGCGATTTCACCAGCGTGTCGTCGGGGTTGGCCACGACCGGCACCGTGCCGGCCGGACGGTCGTCGGCGACCATCCCGCGCAGGTCTTCGCCACCGGCGGGCTTCACGAGCCGGGCCTCGGCGTCGTCGCACATCTTCGTGTAACAGCTGCACTTGTAGTCGCAGCGGTACGGAACCGGGCCGCCGCTCAGGTCGCCCGGATCCTTGCTGAAATGGTCGCGCTCGTCATGCACGGGCATCGACTTGCCAGCCGCGCAGTACTGCTCGACGGATTTCTCGACGGCCTCGCGGCGCTGCTTGGCCAGCTGCGGGCCGATCTTCACCTCGTTGGGCAGGATCTCGGCTCGGCAGGCCTGGTCGAGCGCCGGCTTGAAGCGGGCAAAATCCGCCCGACGCGCGTCCTCGCGGCCAACCGACGACCCGAGATCGACGAGCGAGCCCGAGGGCGGCGTCTGACCGACGTACTTGAGCTTGGCGCGCCGGTCGAGCGCAAGCCCCGGGCTGCAGTCGTAGACGCAGCGGAAGTTGAAGGCGATCCGATCGGTATCCCCGGTTTCGAACGCCTGAGGGAGGATCGGCTCGAGCGGAAAATCGAGGAACTTGTCGTTGGCCGGGTCATTGTCGCAGAAAGCGTCAAACAACGTCTTCTCGATCTTGCCCTGGCGCTTGGCCTCGGCTTTCCAGAGCTCGACGCACCGGTCGGCGGCCTTCTTCTCGGCATCGCTCTCGGACTTGTTGCGCGAGATCAGGCGTCCGCTCGGGTCGGGGGTCTTGAAGTTGGGATAGTCGGAGTAGAGCAGCTGGCTTGCCCCGTTGGCGGGGCCCGTATTGTCGCTGTCCGTGCCGCTGCCGAGCTCGAACGAGGAGCCGGACTGCGGCTTTTTGCCGGCGACACCGCCGCTCGCGCCATCCTTGCCACCCGTCGACCCGCCCACGGCCGGCGGAGCCACGCCGCTGTCTCCTGAATCCGCCGGAACCTGCGACCCGACGAGCACGTTTCCGTTGGAGACGGCCACGGCCGTGCCCGGAAGCACGGGTTTGCCGGTTCCGCTCGCGAGCGGCGGCACGGTCGTCGCCTTGCCCGAGAGATAGACCAGCGCCGAGTCTTTGGGCAGCCCCGCGTCGGAGCGCGCCTGGGTCACGACGTCGGGCTTGGCCGACTCGATCTTGGCGAGCTCGGCGTCGGTGGCCACCGGCGGGTCCTGCTCGCCACCGGCGATCGGCGGCTGAACGCGCACGCGACACGTCTTGGCCCCGCAGTCGCACCGGAAATCGCAGCCGAACTTGAGCAGCGCTCCCGACGTTTCCCCGAGCAGGGTCACCGGCTTGGGTGGCGGAACGGCGGTCAGCCCTTCCTCGTCTTTCGGTCCGTTGGCGGCGCAGGCCGCCTTGAACTCGGCGCTCCCCTCGGGCGGGTTGGTGCGAAAGCACGCCTTCGAGGCGACGCTAAAGCGACCGTTGCCCTCGTCGCGCCGCAGATAATGGAAAACGTCGGCGGCGATCGTCGCCTTGTTCTTCTTGGGCTCGGGACCGGGCGACGGCACGATGCCCAGGTAGACCGGCTCCGGGAAGTAGCACATCGCCGGCCCGCACTGGCAGCGCACCTGGCAGCCCACCTTCACCTTGTACTTCACGCCGAGCTCGGGAGACTCCTCGACCTCGTCGGGCTTGTCGAAAAGGTTCATGTCGACGCGCGCCGTCCCCTTGTTGCAGGCCTTCTCGTTGGTCAGGAGATCCTGCTCGGTCTGCACGGGGAAGTTGCCGTTGACGACGATGTCCACGCACTTCTTCTTCTCTTCGGACATCGCCAGGTCGATCGCCTTTTGGCGCGCGCGCAGCTGCCCGGCAAGCTTCGGGGTCTCGTCGTAGCTGAAGATCGGGCCGCCCATCGGGTCGCCCTCGCTCGCGAGCTTCGTCACGCCCGGCACGGGCAACGGCGCGTCGGCCGTGGTGCCCTGCGCTCCGGCGCCGCCCGCCTTCGTCTCGCCCACGGGCTTCGTCACGCCGTTGCCGACGTCGACGGCCGGCGTTTCGACGACCGACTTCTTGACCGGCACGCCACCGGCGCTATCGCTTTTGGGCGCCTCACCGCTGAACTTGGGCACGGCCGAGGGGCCGAGCATCCCGGCGATGATCGGAAGCTGACGCGAGTAGAACGCGAAGCCGCGGGCCAGCTCGCCGTCGCACTCGCTTGGCTTTTCCTTGACCGGAAGCGGATCCGTCGAGGTGAACGCGCGCTCGGCCGCCTTCTTGGCCTTCACGCGGTCGGCGTTCGTGCCGCTCGCGTTCGGGCAGAACAGGTCGATCATGTCCGGATCGCTTCCGACCACGCGGTTGATCAGGTCGTCGGCGGCGGGATGCGTGCCGCGCGCGTGGTAAAACGTGTCGCAGTAGGGCGCAAGCGAGCGGCGCGCCTTCGTCACGCGATCACCCGGCAGCTCCTGCGCCAGGTCGGCCGCAAGCACCTTGTCGGCGAAGAACTGCGCGACGGCGTCGCCGCTCTGATCGCGCGGGTTGACCACGTACTGCGGCGACGAGTCGCTCTGGGAGAGCAGGTCGCCGCCCTTTTTCTTGAGCTGCGAGAGCTTGTTCAACTCTTCGCCGGTGAGCGGCTTGTTGCAATGAGGGGCCGCCGGCGCCTGGGTGTCGAAGTCGCCCATGGCCAGCGCCTTGTCGTAATCCTTGCGCCACTGCGACGGGCTGCCGTCGCCGGCCTTGTCCGGAAACGGGATCGGCGGCACGAGCTCGGGCCTCACGTTTTTGGCCTTCTCCTTGGGCCGCCCCACCTTCGCGCCGAGGCACGCGCGCATCGGCTCGAGCAGGCCGCCCATCGAGACGGCGGGCTGGCCGATGCTCATCGAGTCGAGCGCGCACGGATCGATGGCGTGCGAAAGCGCCGTGGCGATCGAGCCCATCAGCGCCTCGTCGTCGCCGCTGAGGAGCGTGGCCGGGCACACGACGATCTTGTTCTTGCCGTTGGGCGCGCGCACGAAAAGCGTGTTGCTCTGGCCGTCGACGCAGACGTCGCGGGTGGCGTCGACGTCGATCTCGACGTCGGCGATCGCCTGCTTCATGCGGGTGAACGACTCGACGACGAGCGCGATGTTGTTTTTGTCGTACGGCTGGAGCGCGTCGAGCACGGCCCGCATCTGGCGGTCGAGCACGCCGTTCTTGGCGGCGTCGTTGCGGCCCATGAGATCCTTGGCCCGCTCGAGCGTGCTCTGGGCGCGCTTGAGGTGCTGCTGCTTGACCGACGCGAAGAAGCCGGCGTCGACCTTGTCGCGGAACGCGAGGTCGGCGTCGTTCTGCGGGGCCTTGCAGGCTTCGACGAGCTTGGCGAGCTTGCCGGCCGCGTCGGCCGAGAGCGCCTTCTGGGTCGTGCCCTTGAGCACGACCTCCTCGAGTCGAAGGGGCGGGTTCTTGGTCTGGTTCTGGAACTCGTCGAGGCCCCAGGCGCGGTCGAGCTCGTCGAACGCGGCCTTGTCCTTGTCTTTGAGCGAGTCGATCACCGCGCGCACGCGCAGCTTGTACGCCGCGAACGACGCGGCCACGCGCCGATCGGTGGTCTTCGACGTGTCGCAGACGAAATCGTAGAGCTTCGACATGTTGCAGGCCGAGCCCGAGAGCTTGGCGCTGGCGAGCGTCGAGCGCGCCGGGTCGCCGAAGCTCTCGACCATGCACGCGTTGCTGGCGACGCCCCAGTCGCGCGCGCCTTTGAGCAGATCCGGGATCTGGTCGAAGCTCGTCAGCACGGGCACCGGCTCGGGCGGCGGCGGTTTCTTGATCGGATCCTTGCCGCTGCCCTCGACGCTGGCGACGAGCCCGAGCGCGAAGACGGCCGCGGCGATCGAGCGCAGATTGTGTTTATTTTTCTTCATATGCGCCTCACTCCGCCATTCCGTCGCTGGCCAGCCAGAACTGGTTGAAAGCGTACGCGACCGCGTCGTCCTTGGCGTAGCCCAGGCAGACGTCGGTCGAGGCGGTGTCCTTCACGCCCACGCGATACGAGATCGAGGCGACGTTTCGGCAGACCACCTTGCGCCGCTCGGCCCGCTTGTTCTCGTAAAGGATGCGCTCGAGCAGCGCCCACGAGCGCTTCCGCCAGCGCTCGCACCGGGCGGCGTCGAACGCCGCGCTCTCGGTCGTGTGGGTGCGCGAAGCGAGCCCTCGCCCCGTCTTCGACTTGTAGCTGAGCCGGACGCCGACGGGCCAGGTGTCTTCGCCTTCCGTCGCGGTGACGACGACCTTGAGCTCGAAGTCGCTTTTGCAGGGATCTCCCCCGCGCGTCGCCAGCAAGGACGGGACGGCAGCTTCGCTCGTCGAGACGGACGCGATTTTTCGCCCGACTTTTTTGCGCGCCTGCGCGTCGCTCGCGAAAGACACGCCCAAAGCTGTGACCATGACGGCCAGAATGATCTGTCTCACGGATAGTCCCCCTGCTTGAATTGTCGCAATATTGACTATTTTAGTCAACTATGGACGAACATGCTGAATTCCCGGCATAATCCCGGGCATTATTTGCCGCGTATGCCAGCGGCCCCCACCACGAAGCCCCGGCTGAGCAAAACGTGCGGGGCCCCGTGGCTCCGGTCGATGAGCTCGACGCGCCAGGCACCGGATTCCAGAGGAAGACTGCCGGGATACTCGACTCGCAGCCGGTCGATGTCGCCCGGCACGCGAACCCTCGCCGAGAGACGCCCGCCGCCCGGGGCGACCCAGTCGAAGCTCACCTCCGTCGACCCGGTCGCGCCGAGCCAGGTCGCCAGGGCCGTGGGGCGCGCCGCGTTCGAGAGGTGCTCGCCCGGCACGAACTCGCCCGAAAACCCGTCGGCGATCAGTCCCACGGCAAGCGAGCGCGGCCCCGCGGCCTCGAAGTATTTCTCGTCCACGCAGAGCTGCGAGAGCGCGCGGCACTCGCGAAGCCGGCGCACGTACTCGCCGCCGACTCCCTCGAACCAGCCGAGACAACGCGCCCGATAGCGGCTGGCGCGCTCGGGCTCGGTTGCGACGAGGTTCACGCGCTCGCCCGGATCGCGCTCGAGATCGTAGAGCTCGTCGGCCCCCCGGCCCACGACGCCGACGACGTATTTGAAGCGCCCGTCTCGCAGCCCGCAGCGCTCCGGCGGCGAGCCCTTGTTGAAGAACACGATGCGCGGGCGCGCGTCGGGGGCAAGCAGATCCTGACCGATCCAGGCTCCGCCACCAGCCGCGCCCGCGAGCGCGGCGACGGTCGGCGCGATGTCCCCCTCGGAAGCGGGCTCCGACGAGCGCGCCGGCGGCAGGCGAGCCGAAAGATCGCCCACGAGCAAAAACCCGCGCATGATCTCCTCGTAGAGATGGTCCTTGTGCAGCCGCACGCCCGGGTGCGCCAGGCCGAACGCCTCGCCGTGGTCGCCCGTCACGACGACGATGGTGTTGTCGGCAAGACCGCGCGCGACGAGGTTTCCGAGGAGCTTCTTGACGACCGAGTCGGTGTAGCGCAGCGCCGCCCGGTAGCGCTCGCGCGGCGTCTCGCCGCCGGTCGCGAGGTACGGATGGTGCGTGCTGACCGTGAGCAGCTCGAGAAAAAACGGCTGGCCGCGCTTGAGCGTGTCGAGCCACTTGAGCGCCTCGGCGCCGACGTAGTTCTCGTCGCCGCCCCAGGAGTGCACTTCGTGCGAGAGCTGGTAGGCGACCGGCTGCGTGCCGAAGTCGTAGATGCGATCGAAGCCGCCAAGGCCGCGATACAGCTTTCCGAGCGTGTCGTCGCCGAGCGCTTGCGCCGAGAAGAGGCCGGTCGCATAGCCCGCGCGCTTGAGCGCGCCCTGAAGCGAGGGGCCCTCGTAGCGGCACTCGATGGCCTCGCCGAGGCTCGCCCAGGTCGCCGCCAGCCCCCCGGTCGCGAGCGTGAGGTGCGATTGCGCCGTGGCCGGGTAGCGCGCGTACACGGCGTCGAAAAAAATCCCGCTCTCGGCAAGCCAGCGCAACGTCGGCGCGACCTCGCTCGAGGGCAGCCCGTCGGGGCCCGCGAGCTCGAGCGCCCCGACCGACTCGAGCACGACCAGCACCACGTTCGGGCGCGGGTGCGCCTGGCGAAAGCGCCGCCCGGCGCTCGCAAGGGGCGCTTCCCGGGCGCGAGCGCCGCCAGCGGTCTCCGGGCGGAAAACCGCCGGCGAGAGCCGCGGCAGCCGCGCGCGCGCGCCGGTCGTGGCGCACGAGCGCGCGCCCGGCCACGCTCCGCGCGCGAACGCGAGCCAGGGGTGCTCGTCGATCGCGAAGTTCTCGCTCACGGCCGAGACGAAGATGCCCGCCACGGCCCAGCCCGCCAGCCAGCGCCACGTCCCCCACCCGACTCGCGGCTGGGCGAGCCCGGCCGGCGTGGCGAGCATCCGCCAGGCCACCCACGCGACAAGCCCTGCGGCAAGACACGCGTTGAGCGCCAGCCACCCGTCGAGCTCGGCGAAAAGCGAGTCGCGAAACGTCGACGCGGCGATCGCGCCCTCGTTGAGGCGCGGCGAGAGATGCGCATGCGCCAGGCGAAACACGAGCTGGTCGAAAGCCAGATACAGAAGATGCGCCGAAACGAGCGCGAGCTGAAAGAAGCGCGCCGCGCGCGAGCGCCGCGTCCACGTCCAGAGCGCGGCAAGCGCGCCGGCGACCACCAGATTCTCGGCCTGCAGCAGCGGCAACCGCGCCGCCACTCCCCACGCCAGCCCGCCCGCCGGACCGCGCGCGAGCTCGGCCGCGTTCTCCAGCTGGGTTATAATGAG
>JACQAX010000313.1 GCA_016194795.1 Deltaproteobacteria bacterium
GCGGTCGCGACGACGATCTTCGACTTCTCCACCTTCACCGGTATGACCTGCAAACGCCGCGCGTACGCGGTCGAGACGACCGACGCGACCGCCTTGATGTCGATCTTCAACGGATCGATCTCGAAGTACGGGTAGCCGACCCGCTTGGCGAGCCACTCGGTCAGGATCTCGAGCGTGAGCGGAAGGTGCGGCGGCCGGCGGTCTTTCACGCCGAACTTCGCGATGACGACGAGCGGGTAGTCCGCGCTCTTCGAGTTCTGGCGGTAGATCTGCTCGGCCGTGGGCTTGTCGACCAGCCCCGCGTAGGCCATCTCCTGAAGCACGAACTCCAAGGTGAGCTTCTTGTCGAAGGGATGCAGCTTGTGCGCGTTCGAAGTCATTCTAGTAGCTGATCGGTATAGTCGTCTTTCCGTGTGAGCCCGGCAGATCCTGCCGAGCGAGCCTGGTCTTGACTATGCCTGATCGGGGACCAAGAATCGCATCACATGGAAACGATTGAGCTCAACGCACTCCCACACGCGAAGGCGACGGACGTTCTGGCCACCGGGGCGCCGGTCTATCTTTTCGTCAACCCGGTCGAGTACCACGGCCCGCATCTGCCGCTCTACAACGACTACCACCTGAGCTTCGCCTCGTCCCAGGACCTCCGCTCGCGACCTTTCACGGGAGCCCCCTCCACGCCGCCGCGATCCAGGCGGGCGTCGACTATCTCGCGCGCAGGGGCATTCCGGCCGTAGCCCCCTTCAACTTCGTGCTCCACGAGCTGCTCCATTATCGCGTCGGAGACTTCAGCGAGGCGCTCACGCTGATCGCCGACGAGAAGACGCGCCGGCACGTCGCCGAGCACCTCGACCAGGACTTCCACGGGGGCTTTTTCGAAACCTCGCTCGTGCTGCACTATCGACCCGACACCGTGGCGCCGAGCCATCGCACGCTTCCGCCCTGCCCGCCCGTGGCGCCCCACCGCGTTTTTCTCTGGCTCTCGCGCGCTGCCGCGCGGCTCGGTCGTCTGATTCTCGCCGCGGAGTTCAAGTTCGCCGCGTACGGCATCGGCTGGCTTCGCCTACGCCCCCTGCCCGGTTATACCGGCTGGCCCGCCCTCGCCGATGCGCGCGCCGGAGCCGCCTTCGCCGAGGTCATCATGTCGCGCTACGTCGACGGGGTTGAGGCTGTCTTCGCGGGTTCCAAGCCACCGCCCCAGCCGATCATGAAGTGGCTGCGCGCGGTTTCGCTCGACGGTCGCCTCCAGGCGCACTGACCGAGTTTTGTAAAACTTCGGTAAACGCCGGGCTCCATCGTGCCTTGGGCGCGATACCGTTTGATCTTGTGTTCGGTTCGCGTCACAATTCTTCAACATGAACCGCACAGGCATCCTTAGATACCCCGTAGATATTTACCCGGTCGCAGTCATCGTGCTCACGCTGGGAATGAGCCTTCTGCCCTTCCTCTTTCTCTTCCCCCTCTGGGCGCTGATCCCGTACCTGCTCGCGGTCTACTATCTGCGCAGCTTCACCCCTTTTGCGCAGCACAACCACGCGCACCTGGCGGTCTTCAACCGCCCGTTGCTGAACGGCATTTACAACGTTCTCCTCGCGCAATGCACGGGTTACCAGACGGCCCTCTGGGAGCTGCACCATAACCGCGGCCACCACCGCAACTTCCTCGACGCGAAAAACGACGTCGCTTCGATCGTGAACCCCAAAACCGGGACGATTTTTTCACGCTGGATGTACGCCCTGCGTGGAAACCTCACCATCCACCGGGACTCGGTCAAGATCGGCCTGCAGGAGCGCGGTGCCGGCAAGCGCTCCCTCCTTCCGAAGCTCGGGGTCGAGATCGCGATCCAGCTCGCCATCTACGCCGCGCTTCTCTACTGGGACTGGAAGATGGCCCTCGCCTGCTTCATCGTGCCTGGCGCGTTCGCGGCCTGGTTCATCTGGTGGGAGTCGTACCCGCACCACCTCGAGGTGCCGACGGAAAATATTTACGACGGCTCGGTGACGATCCTGAGCAAGGCGTACAACAACCAGACGTTCAACATCGGCCACCACACGGCCCACCACGAGAAGCCGACGCTCCACTGGTCGCTGCTCCCCAAGCGCACGGCGGAGATTCTCGAGAAGATGCCGGCCGGCTGCGTCCACGAGCAGTACCACCGCTTCGCGAGCAAACAGGCCGCCGAGACCCGCCGCCTGCGCGGCGGTTCACCGGCCACAGCCGTGGCCACGCCGACGGCGGCGCAGACGGCGGCAGCCGTCGCCAGCGCGGTGAGCCAGGAGATTTCGCGTTTTACCGGTGACGGCGCTACCGAGCTGAGCTAGCTTTTTTTCGACGCTTCACACTCCTCCCCGAAACCCTTTTCCACTTCCAGGAGGATGTGTGCGCCCCATCGCCATTACCGCTGCCCTGCTTACGACTTTCTTCATTCTCGCCGCCGCCCGCGCGGCAACGCCCTCGGAAAAAGCCAATGCGTGGCTCGAGCACGCTCCGGGCGATGCCAAAGAGTTCACCCGCAAGCTCTCCCGGTTCGACAAGTTCATGAACCAGGCGGCCGCGCGCGAAGAGACCAGCCGCAAACCCTACCTCTTCGACGTCGACACGCTCCACGAGATCGCGAAAAAAGGCGTGGGCCTTTCGTATGAGCAGATGTTCAAGGTCGTCCACGACGAGCTGCTCAAGCGCTACCCCGGGCACCTGGCCGAAACCCGCCGCTGGATCTTCAACGTCGCCGGCGGCGCGATGGGGCAGCTCACGGTGCTCTACTGCTCGCCGCGCGAGTATCTCATCTTCTTCGGCACGCCGATCGGCACCGAGGGATTCTCGGGCCGCTTCAAGCAGGCCGACGTCTACGACTTCACGATCGACGGCGAGATGCAGACCTACGCCGAGGGCGAGTTCACCCGCCACGTGTTCGGCCCCGGCAGCGCGGCGAAGCTCGCGCGCGGCACGGGCAAGGGCTACAAGATTCCCGACCACGCCTGGATGCTCGAGTACATGCGCGGCAACATCATCCCGTCGCTGAACTTCGGCATCTGGGCGCCGACCGTCAACGTCACGCTCGACTGGCACAGCGCCTGGAACCAGATCCACGACTGCGGCAAGATCGCGCTGAAAGAGATCTTCGAGCCCGGCCGCCGCGGCGACTAACGCATCCGCCGAAGCCGGAGAGCCTCGAGGGCCGTTCTCATCGCCAGGACGACGCCCGAATGAGCCGAGGAGACGTTCTCGCGCTCCTTCGGGTCGCCCTCGAGATCGAAGAGCTGCGCCTCGCCGGCGTCGGAGAGGATCAGCTTCCACTTCCGGTCCCAGATCGCGGTCTGGCCCATGGTGGTCGCCGTCGCGTAGCTCTCGCGCCGGAGCGGCACGCCACGCGCGAGACCGAGCAACGACTTTCCGTCGACGTTCGGGCCCCCGGCCAGGCCGAGCGCCTCGAGCACCGTCGGCACGATGTCAACGCTGAGCACGGGCTCCGAGACGCGTGCCGGGGCGACGCCCGGGAGCTTCATGAGCAAAGGAACGTGGAGGAGCTCGCGATGGAGCTGGGTGTGGAAGATCGCGCCATGCTCCCAGAACTCGTCGCCATGGTCGCCGGTGATCACGATGAGCGCGTCGTCGTAGAGCCCGAGCGCCTTGAGCCCGCCGATGAAGCTCTCGAGACGTTCGTCGACGTCGAGAAGCGCGCCGTCGTAGAGCGCCTGGAAGCGGGCGCGGTCCTCGGCGCGCGAGAAGTCGAAAGCCTTGAGAAAGCGATCCGCGTCGCCCCATTTCCCGGGCTCGAGGCGCAGCTCGTCCCGGGAAGACCCACCGAAGGCGCGGTCGTGAGGCGGCTTTGGAAAATAGGGCGTATGGGCGAGGTACGTGTGGAAAAAAAGAAAGAACTTTTTCGACGCGAGCTTGCGCAGCGCCGCCGTCACGAGCCGCTGCTCGACGTCACGGCCGCCACCGGGGTCCGTTTTGAAGTCCATTCCGCGGGCAAGCCCGCGTCGGTGGTCGAGCCAGCGGCTGTCCACCGGCCCCATCCAGTGCGTGGCGTAGCCCGCCTCTTTCAGGTATTCGGCGAGGGTGCGGAGCTTCGGGCTCAAGACGCTCGTTCCTCCGGCGTCGACGATCCCGTGCGTGGTCGGGAAAGCTCCCGTGAACATCGAGAAATGGCTCGGCAGCGTGTAGCCCCCGTTGGAGGACGCGTTCTCGAACGTCACCCACTCCCGGGCGAGTCGCGAAAGAAACGGCGTCGTGCGACGCGGGTATCCGTACAGGCTCATGTGGTCGGCGCCGACGGTATCCAGCGAGATGAGAATCACGTTGGGTCGGCTCGCCGCCGAGGCTCCGAATACGGCCAATAGAGCTGTAAGCGCCACAAGCATCTCCCCGATGATAAAAGAACGCCCGCCGCGCGCGTAGCGAAAAATCGCCGTCTCGGCCTTCGCCAGCTGTCAAAAGCCCGCTGGTGCACGGTCGAGCCGGCCAGACGCGGCGGACTGGTGTTCCCCGCGGATGGGTGCTCGCGTTTCGCGAGGCGTTTCGGGCGCCTTGACGGCTTGATTTCAAGCAGGCGCAACTCAACGCTCGCGCACGCTCGTTGCATTTTCTTCCGCCATGACGGCGATCTACCGCACCTTCCTGCTCCTGCTCGTGGCGTGTGCCGCGGTACCCGGCGCGCGGGCGCACGCCGACTGCCCCCGGCCCACCGTACGCGTGCCGATCGTCGCGCGAAGCTGGCGGGATTTCGGCGAGCTCATGTGCAAGTACGGCGCGAGCCTGGGCGACGCCCACGACCTGAGGCTGCGGCGGCTGCGCGAGCGCGCGGCGCCCTACCTCGGCCGTCAGCTCCGGGCGCTCGAGAGCTTCCGCGACAAGAATCTCGCCGACTCCGAGGTCCACCGGCGCGTGGCCGAGTACAACGTCGAGCGCAAGCGCATCAGCGAGTCGGCGCAAAGCGCCGGGCGCAAAGAAGACCTGCGCAACGACCTCGACTGGGCCCTCTACCCTTTCCTCAGAAAAAGAATCGGCGCCGGGATCACGGCCTTCCGCAGCTTGAAGCCGGCGCCTGCGACCGACGCCGACCGCACCGACGTGCTGTCGACGTCGTTCGAGGCGCCGTGGTTTTTTCTTCTCGACAAGGTCGAGCGAGCCAACGTGGTCGCCTGCACCACCCTTCGCCTCGACGAAGACGAGGCGGGCGAGCTTTCCATGTGCAGCTCGCTCGATCTCGAAACAGGCGCGATCTCGGGCACCGACTTCGACGGCGCCGTTCGCGAGCCGGAGGCGATCAAGAAGTACGACGACTACCGCGAGCTGCGGCGTTTTCGTGCCGCGAGGCCCGCCCCACCGAAACCGTATTACCGCATGACCCGCGACGAGTACGTGCGCTCGGCGACGCGAGGCCTGGCTCCGGCTTTCTGCTACTGAGCGCCGGGCGCTAGTAGTTCAACGTCCAGAGCACCTCGAGGTCGCTGCGGCCCTGGTCGGTTTGCGAGGTGACGATCGACCAGCGGTCGCTCAGGCGATAATCCACGGTAAGGCGATCGATGGCGGCCTGATCTTCGGTTGAGAAAACGCGACCGAGCTTCACGAAGATGCGGTCGCTCACGTACTTGCCGACCTCGACCTTGCTGCGCCCCTGGTCGGAGTCGTCATTGCTGGCCGCGCCCGCCGGAGCCGCGGTCTCAGAGCCCCCCGCCGAGCCCGAGGGGCGATCCGTGGCGATGTCGGCCGTGAGGGTGTCGATCGGAAGCGCCGGCCCCAGCTCCTTTTTGAGCTTGCCGACGAGAAAGCCGGAGGCCACTCCGGTGGCCATGCTCGCCGCACTACGGTTGCCGCCTCCTTGGCCGCGAAATCCCGGGTCCCCGGTAAGCAGCACGCCCATGCATTGCTCCTGGCTCAGCCCCGCCGGCTCGCTCGAAAGCCGCGGACGCAGCCGCGCGGGCTCGCCGTCGATGGCGACCTTGATCGACCAGGGGCTCGCGCGATACATCGCGTTGGCGCTCACGTGGGGCTCTTTCGGATCGCCGGTGAACTCGACGACGCTCGGCTGCGCCTCGAAACGCCGGCCGAGCAGCTCGACGTCGCCTCTCCTCGCGTTCACCTTGCCGGTGATGAAGGGCTCGCCGTCGTCCTGGTCCAACCCCACCTCGAGCGCGGCGGCAAGCTCGACGGCGATCGACTTGTCGGCGGTTCCCACCCAGAAGCGGCCGGGCGCGTTCACCTTGATCGAGCCATGCAAGCCTTCGAGCAGCCCGGGGCCCTGAGGTTTCTTCTGGGCGGCGACCTTCACGTCCTCGAGCTCGCCCAGGGGCTCGACGGTTTTCTTGCCGGTGGTGTCGGGAAAGTCGAGCTTCCCTTCGGCGATCTCGAGGGCCCCGTGAAAAACCGAGTCGCGCCGGTCGGCCGTGAGCTCGAGCTTGCCCGTCGTCTGGACGCGCGCCGACTCGCTGTCGAGCGCGGCGAACTTCTCGAAACGCGCCTGGAAGCGAAACGCGCGTGCCGCTTCCTCGGGCGTGAGCTGGAGGGCGCCGTTGCCGTCGAGAGACCCGTCACCCGACTTCGCGTGCAGGCGATCGAGGGTGATTCGACGATGGTCGCCGGTCAGCGCGGCCGAAACGTCGTCATAGCTCGTTCCGAGCAGCGGAAGCGTAAGCTGCGAGGCGGCCAGGCGCACGAAGCCCGAGTACTCGGGCGCCGCCACGTCCCCGCGCGCGTGAAAGTCCGCGTTGAGCCGCGCGTTCTCCCCGCGGAGCTGATCGGTCACGAGCGGCAGAAACGGGTCGAGCAGCGCATTGCGTGAGACGAGCGAG
>JACQAX010000307.1 GCA_016194795.1 Deltaproteobacteria bacterium
GCTTCGAGCGAGGCGACCGGCGGGCAGCGTTGGGCAAGCGATGCGGCGTCGGTCACGAGGCCGCGCGCCTCTCCCGAACGGATTCGCTGTAACGCGCGCAAGCGGCGGATGCGGTTCTTGAGCGACGGGTTGAAGGCGCGATATGGCGAGTGTTCCCATCCCGGAAAAAACTCGAAATCAGCGGCGAGCTCGGGTTTTCCGAGGAGAGTGAGAAAGGCGCGCACGTCCTGGTGCATTCGCGCGGCGTCGTCGGAGCGCGCGCAGATCACCGCAATGCGTCTATCGGAATGGACGAGAAGATCGGCGACGAGAAACGCGCGAGCCGACGGACCGAGGCCGCCGAGCTCCGTCTTTTCATTTGCGCGTTTGATGATTTCCCGACCAAAAACGGTAGACATTTATATAGCCGCAATATAGTTTATCTATTTGAATCTCTAAAGAGGATCTTAGGTTTGGAAAAACACGTACCTAATCTGGTTGCGGCGTTGTGGGGATTCGGGTTTTTCGCCCTCCTGCTCGCCGGCAGCAAGCTGGTCCGGCCGGATCGCAAGAGCGATGCGGCACGGAGCGGGTTTAACTCGGGGGAACGCAACTCCGAGAGCCCGTGGATACGCATGTCGGCGCGCTACCACCTGCTGGTGGCGGCGGCGACGACGTTTTTCCTGGGAGTATTGATCCTCTATCCGGCCGTGGCGACGTTTCGCCAGTGGCTGGACGAAGGGCACGGAGTCGTGGCCCTCGCGGCGGTCGGGGTTTTTCTCGGAACTCTATCGGTCGCGCTCGCCTACGCATGGATGAAGGGCGATTTGAGTTGGATCAGGGACAAGGAAGAAAATGGGAATCCTAGAGAACGCGTTTCCTGAGTATGTCGTATTCTCGCAGCTCGACAAGGCCATCAACTGGGCGCGCGAGAACTCGATCAGCTATCTGACGATGGACCTCGCCTGCTGCGGCGTCGAGATGGCCCAGGTCGCCGGTGGGCGTTTCGACATCGAACGATTCGGCGCCGTCGCGCAGGTCTCTCCGCGCCACGCCGATCTCATGATCGTCGCCGGCACGATCACGTACAAGATGGCCTCGCGCATCCGCCAGCTCTACGAGCAGATGCCGCACCCGCGCTACGTGCTTTCGATGGGCAGCTGCTCGAACTGCGGCGGCATGTTCAGCTGGGAGTACTCGTATTCGGCGGTGAGCGGGGTGGACAAGCTCATTCCCGTCGACGTGTTCGTGCCGGGCTGCCCGCCGCGGCCCGAGGCGCTCCTGCACGGGCTGATCACGCTTCAGCGTCGAATCGCCGGCCAGCGCGTTCTCGTGCGCGACGAGCTTTCGGTGGTGCGAGGTGCCAATGGAAACCCGTGAGTTGATCCACCGGATCGAGCAGACGTTCAAGGACGGGGTGATCTCGGCCTCCAGCTCGAGGCGGCCGAGATGCTCGGCATCGAGTTCGAGGGCCACCCGTCTCCGCGGCACCTGCTCCTTCCCGACGACTGGCAGGGCAACCCGCTTCGCAAGGATTACGTCTTTCCCGAGGAGTACCACGACATCGAGCACCGGCGCCCCCCGCTGCGCAAGGAGCACGCGCGCCCATGACGAGCTTCGACAACGCGCAGACGCTCACCTTCAACGTCGGCCCGCACCACTCGGCGGCCATCGGCCCATTGCGGATGAAGGTCCGCACCGACGGCGAGATGGTCGTGTCGTGCGAGCCCGACGTGGGCTATCTCCATCGCGGGATCGAGAAGCTCGCCGAGCGCATGACCTGGACGGGTTTCATGCCGTACACCGACCGCGTCGACTATCTCTCGGCGATCCACTGCAACCTCGCGTACGCCCTCGCGGTCGAGTCGCTGGCCGGCATCGCCGTGCCCGAGCGCGCCCAGACGATCCGCGTGCTCGTCGGTGAGCTCAACCGGCTGGGGAGCCACCTGCTCGCGGTCGGCCATCTCGCGAACCAGCTTGGCGCCGAGACGGCGCTCATGTACGCGCTCCGCGACCGTGAGCGCATCAACAACCTTTTCGAGATGCTCTGCGGGGCGCGCCTTACCTACAGCTACGTCCGTATCGGCGGCGTCGCGGCCGACGTCACCGAGGGCTTCATCGAGAAAACCTACGAGTTCGTCGAGTACCTCATGCCGAAGCTCAAGGAGTACCACGACCTGCTCTCCAACAACCGGGTCTTCATGGGACGCCTCGCGCACGTCGGCGTCATCTCGCCGGCCACCGCGATCGACTGCGGGCTCACCGGCCCGACCCTGCGCGCCTCGGGCGTCAAATACGACACGCGCAAGATGCAGCCGTACAGCGGCTACCAGAAGTTCGACTTCGACGTCCCCGTCGGCAAGGGAGAGGTGGGCGCCGTCGGCGACGCCTTCGACCGCTACATCGTGCGCATGCGCGAGCTCGAGCAGGCCGTTTCGATCATCAAGCAGGCGCTCGACGCCCTGCCCGAAGGCCAGTTCAGCACCGCGCTGCCGCGGCTTTTCAAGGCGCCCAAGGGCGAGGCGTACGCCGCCGTCGAAAGTCCCCGGGGCACGCTCGGCGTCTACGTGAGCAGCTCCGGCGAGAAGAATCCCGCGCGGGTGAAGTTTCGCACGCCGTCGTTCGCCGCGCTCAACCTCTTTCCGGATCTTTTCAAGAACATCCCGCTGAGCGACGTCGGCACGATCGTCGGCTCGCTCGACATCATGGTATCGGAGGTCGACAGATGAGCTCGGAGCTCGGCGCGATCAGCCCGCTCGCCGCGTACGTGGGCTCTTTCATCGACGTGTCGCTGCCTGCCTGGGCGCTGATGGTGGCGGCCACGGCGATCTACTGGTTCGTGCTGCTGCTTCCGCCGGTGGCGGCGATGACGTATCTCGATCGCAAGGTCGGCGCCGACATCCAGATGCGCATCGGACCGAACCGGGTGAGCGCGTACGGCGTTTTCCAGGCGGTGAGCGACGCGATCAAGCTCTTTTTCAAGGAAGACTCGGGGCCGGACGCGCAGGAGGGCTGGCTTTTCCGCTGGGGCATCGTCGCGGCCATCGTCTGCGTCTTCACGGCGATCGGAAACATCCCGATGGGCGAGAACCTCGCGCTCTCGAACCTCGACTCTGGCGTGATCGTGGTGCTGACGTCGCTCTGCTTCTCGAACCTCTGCATCTTCTGGGCGGCCTACTCGGCCAAGAGCCAGTGGTCGGTGCTCTCGTCGTTTCGCGTGATCGCGATGGTCACCGCGTACATCGTGCCGATCGCCATCGCCATCGTGCCGCCGATCCTGATCGCGGGAAGCCCGAATCTCGAGGCGATCGTCCGCGCCCAGGGCGGCATGCCCTGGAAGTGGATCCTGTTCCACAACCCGGGCACGCTCTTCAGCTTCGTGGCGCTGTTCCTCGCCCTCCAGATCTGGCAGGCGCGCGCGCCGTTCGACCATTACCGCGCGCAAGGCGAGATCGCCGGCGGCTTCACGGCCGAGTTCAGCGGGATGCGCCGCGGCCTCATCACGCTGCTCGAGTACCTGTCGCTGATGCTCGCCTGCATGTTCATCGTCACGACGTACCTCGGCGGCTGGCAGTTCATCGTCAACCTCGAGTCGTTCGGCCGCGCGGCCAACGTCGTCGAGTTCCTCTGGTTCCTTTTCAAGATCTTCGGGCTCGTTTTCGTCTCGATCTGGATCCGCTGGTCGCTGCCCGGCCTGCGCGCCGACCAGATCGTGAGCCTCTCCTGGAAGATCCTCGTGCCGATCGGCCTGTTCGGCAGCACGTTGACGGCGATCTGGCTCGTCGTATTCAAGGGCAGAGGGATTGGGGACTTCTTATGAGCGGTTTCAAGGACTACGTCGGAAAAGTCTGGCGCGGCTGCGAGACGCTGTTCATGGCGCTCAGGACGACGCTCCCCTACATGATCGGCGCTTCCAACAACTATAAGGAAGTGACCGAGGAGTATCCCGACCGGGTGAGCGCGCGCATGCCCGAGGATCTGCCGCCGCGCTATCGCGGCTTCATCCACAACGACATCGAGGTCTGCTCGGGCTGCCGTTATTGCTCGGACGTCTGCCCGATCGACTGCATCCACATCGAGACCGAGCCGGGGCCGGAGCGCAACGTGAGCTGGGTGGCCGTTTTCGACGTCGACCACGCGCGCTGCATGTTCTGCGGCCTTTGCGTCGAGGTGTGCCCGACCAAGAGCCTGGAGCATACGCGCGAGTACCAGGGTTCGGTGTTCCGCCTGAACGACCTCGTCCAGAGCTACGGGCGCGGCTACGCGACGCGCGAGATGAAGGCGCGCTGGTCGACCGAGCAGAAGGCGCGCGACGCGCGCGCCGAGGAGCAGGCGTGGTTCGAGCAGAGCCCGGTGGGCGCCGAGCTCAGGCGCCGCATGGGCGTGCCGGAGGACGACAAGAAATGACGGCGTCGTTGCTGCTGGGGTATTTTTTCGTCGGTGTCTGCGTGATCGCCGCGATTTACGCGGCCGTCAGCCGCGACCTCTTCCGCGTGTCGATCGCTTTTTTCGTCGAGCTCTCGTCGGTCGGAGGGGTTTTGCTCAGCATGAACGCCGACTATCTGGCGCTCGTCGTCTTCGCGGTGGGGCTGATGGGGACGATTCTCGTGCTCTCGTTCTCGAGCATCATCATGGGCAGCCTGAAGGAAAGTTTCCGGGCCGACGTCGAGCAGTCGGGCCGCTCGCGGCTGACGCGGGCGTTCGGGATGATTCTGGGCATCGGCGTCGGCGTGGCGATCGGCTGGGCCTTCGTCACGGCGCCCTTCCTGGATTCGAAAAAAGAGGCCGTCGCCGCCAAGGCCGTCGACGTCCAGGTGCTCGGGCGGATGATGCTCGGCGACCAGATCGCGGTCTTCGAGCTGCTGGGCGTGATGATCCTGCTCGTGGTCGTGGGCGCCGGGCTTTTGTTGAGGAAACCGAACGATGCAAGTTGAAGTCTATCTCATTCTTTCGGCGACGCTCGTGGGGATCGGGATCGGGTCGGCGCTCTCGCGCCGGAACATCATCTCGATCGTCGTGGCGGTGATCACGGCGGGCACCGGTGCCCTCATCGCCATGGCGACCGTCGGCCACGGCTCCGACACGCACGACGACGGCATGCTCTTCGCGATGGTGCTCGGAGCCATCCTCCTCGTCCTGATGACCCTGGGCTGCGCGCTGGCTTACCGGAGGTTCATGTCGACCGGAACGACGAACATCAGCGACGCCAACGAGCTGAGGCACTGACGCGATGGAACGCTTACCTCTTTTCATCGCGCTGGCCTCGCTTCTGATCTGGGCGCTGGTGGCCGTTTTCATGAATCGAAAGCTGCGCACTGGCGGGCGCGGCATCGGCCTCGGTCTCGCGCTCGTCCAGCTCGGCTGCGCCGTCTGGGCGGCCGCCCGCATTTTCGGGGACACGAGCGGCGTTTCTTACAGCGGCGTCTGGTTCGCGCTTTCGCCGACCGACGTCTTCGACGTGAAGTTCGTGATCGACCCGCTCTCGTCGGTGCTCTGGCTGGCGATGTCCCTCTTTGCCGCCGTGCTGGCGTATTTCGGGCTCCTCTCGCAGGCCAAAGGCACCCGCTCGCAGTTCCGCGGAGAGGCCGTGGCGGTTCCGCTGCTTTCGGCCGGAACTTTCTCTCGTTCTACTTCGGCTGGGCGCTCATCACGGCGATCGGCTTTCTCTCGGTCGGCTTCAGCGCGCCCAACCGCGACGACCGCGCGTCGGCCACGTTCCGCTACTATATCCTCAGCCTGATACCCGAGGTCGTTTTCATGGCCGGCATGCTCGGCTGTTACGCGACGTTCAACACCCTGAGCTTCGCCGGGATCAACGAGAAGGCGGGGGCCGAGGGCGCGTCGTGCGCGATGATCTGCCTGATCGTCGGGACGATGCTACGCAACCTCCAGATGCCGCTCATGCAGAACGCGCGCAATCTGGCCGCCGCGCGCTCGTCGGCGACGCCCGTCTTTTTCATCGGCCACGCCATCGTTTCCTCGGCGCTTTTCGCCAAGATCTACCCGGCGCTCATGGCCACCGACGGCATCCAGTACCTGGCGGTAATTCCCGCGCTCACGGCGATCGCCGCCGCGCTGCTCGCGCTTCCCGAGGAAGACCCGTTCATGTTCATCGGCTGGCTGGTGAGCTACGTTTGCTCGTCGGTCTATCTTTCGGGGCTCGCCGGCCACTACCAGGCCGCGCACGCGCTCGCGCTCACGGGCTCGGTCGCGGCGTTTCTCTTCGCCTGCGCGCTGAGCGAGTTCGCCGAGGAAGACCGCACGATGAAGTGGTTCGTCGGCGTCGCGATGCTCGTGCTCACGGGCCTGCCGATCAGTGGCTGGGGCTGGGCGCGCTACCTCGAGTACGCGGGGCTCTTCCACAACGAGGCGCCCGTGCCGCCGTTCCACTGGGTGATGCTCGGGATGAAGATCCTGGCCGACATCTTCATGGGTATCGCGCTCTGGGGCGTCGTGCGCGAGCGCTGGATGGTTCGCGAAAGCGCGGCGCGGATCAAATGGGACGTGATCGTGCCTTTGACCATCGTCGGGCTCGCCTGCATCGCCGCCTCCGTCGGGGGCCGCGCTTCCGGCGGCCTGGCCGGCGAGGCCGACCTCAACCTGTTCGCGGGCGCCGCCTGGTTCGAGAAGCTGATCGTCGCGCCCGTGGCGAACGGCGCCAAGGCGGCGGCCGGCGCCTCCGAGCTCATCGGCACCGACGCCGACATCTTCGCGCGCCTTTCCGTGGTGGGCTCGCTGCTCATCCCGGCGCTGCTGGCCGGGCTCTGGATCTTCCGCGATCGCAAGTCGCTCGAGGAGTTCCGCTCGTTCTGCCGGCGCGCGATCAGGAAGCTCGGGCAGGTGCCCGGCCAGGACCCGAAGCTCTGGACGTGGGTCATCCGCCCGCTCAGCGGCAGCCTGGGGCGCGCGGCGGCGTTCTTCGACAGCAACATCCTCGACCGGGCCTTCGCCGACATCTGGGCGCGTCCGGCGCGCATGGTCCG
Source organism: Deltaproteobacteria bacterium (assembly GCA_016194795.1). Taxonomy (GTDB): domain Bacteria; phylum Bdellovibrionota; class UBA1018; order UBA1018; family UBA923; genus JACQAX01. Next base: position 6,963 of record JACQAX010000307.1, read on the forward strand.
CAACGCCTTCATCGTCATCGAGAAAAACATCATCGACGGCCAGCTCATCGACGGATTGGCCGAGGCCGTGGCCAGCATCGGCAAGTCGCTCCGTCTCGTGCAGAACGGACAGGTTCAGTTCTACTTCGCGCTCGGGTTGATTCTGATGGGCGCGGTGATCGTCAAATTCGTTGTAGTGGGAGGGTAAAAACCGTGGTTCGTAACATACTCAGCGCGATCGTCTTCCTGCCTTTGCTCGGAGCGGCCCTGGTGTTGCTCATCAGCCGCGAGGACAAGCGGATCCATCGCTACGTCGCCCTTCTCATCAGCCTCATCACCTTCGTGCTGAGCTGTCTGCTCGTCGCGAACTTCGACCACACCGCGGCCGGCGTGCAGTTCGCCGAGAACTACGAGTGGATCACCTCGCTCAAGATCTCGTACTCGCTCGGCGTCGACGGCCTCAACGTGGCCTTCATCCCGCTCACGGCGCTGCTCTTCCTGCTTTGCATCGTCGCTTCCTGGGACCGCGTGGCCGGCCTCAAAGGCTATTTCGCGCTCTTCCTCATCCTCGAGACCGCGGTGCTCGGCACCTTCGCGGCGCAGGATCTCTTTCTGCTCTTCGCCTTCTGGTCGGCGGCGCTGCTGCCGATTTACTTCATGGTGGGCGTGTGGGGGAACAAGAACCGCGAGTACGCGGCGACGAAGTTCTTCCTCTATCAGCTCGCCGGCAGCGCGTTCCTGCTGCTCGGCATGCTGGCCATCTATTACATCGCCGAGCCGCACAGCTTCAGCCTGCTCGATCTTTCGGGCGGAAAGTTCACCTCGGCGCGCATCGACATCGGCGGCCGGTCGCTCGGAGTCGAGCACCTGGTTTTCATCCTCATGCTCGCCGGGTTCGCCGTGCGCCTTCCCGTGGTGCCGCTGCACAGCTGGTTTCCGCATCTGCAGGCCGAGGCGCCGCCCGTGCTCGCCGTCGTGCTTGCGGCGATCTTCATCAAGACCGGCGCCTACGCCATCGTGCGCGTGAACTACGCGCTCTTCCCCGAGGCGGCCAACTGGTTCGCCCCGGTGCTCGCGGTCGCCGGCGCGGTCAACATCATCTACGGCGGCATCTGCGCGCTCGGTCAGAAGGACATCCGGCGCCTCGTCGCCTACAGCTGCGTCAGCCACATGGGCTTCGTGCTCCTGGGCCTGGGCATCTTCTCGTCGACGGCCTTCCATGGCGCTTTTCTCCAGATGGTCTCGCACGGCGTGTATACGGGGCTGCTCTTTTTCCTCGTCGGCATCCTGGGGGCGCGCTCGGGCCAGTACGACATCATGAACCCCGACGGCTCGGTGGGCTTCGGCGGCCTGGTCTCGAAGGCGCCGCTCCTCACCGGCTTCTTCACCGTCGCGGTGTTCTCGACGCTTGGGGTTCCGGGCCTCGGAGCGTTCCCGTCGGAGTCGCTCGTCTTCCTGGGCGCTTTCCCCTACCATCGTTTACTCACCGTCATCGGGCTGGGCGGCGTTTTCCTGACGGCGGGCTATCTTTTGTGGATGTATCGGCGCGTGTTCCTCGGAAAGGTGGGCGAAGGCGCCGGCCAGATCACCGACGTCACCCTCCGCGAGCAGGTTTTTCTGGTGCCGCTCGTGCTCCTCTGCGTTTTCGCCGGGACGTATCCCACGCCCCTCATCAACCTGGCGCAACCGACGATCAACCAGGTGCTGACGTCGCTCAACAAGGAAGCCAAGTAGGATGGAAGAGCTCAAAAGCCTCTTCCTCATCTCTCCCGAGCTGATGCTCTTCGCGACGGCGATCGTCACGCTGCTCGTCGACATCAGCTCGCGCCGCCGGCCGAGCGACTCGAGCCCGCGCCTGGTCACGGGCTTCGCGCTGCTCGGGCTGTTGGGGGCGCTCGCCCTATCGCTGCGGTCGCTCGGCTTCGCGCCGACGGAGATCTTTTCGCGAGCGCTGTCGATCGACCCCGTCTCGCAGTTCATCAAGACGCTGCTGATTTTCGCGGGCATCATCACGGTGCTGCAGGGCTCGATGTCGAGGGAGATCCACGACACGGAAAAGGGCGAGCTCTACGCGCTGCTCGTGCTGGGTACCCTCGGCATGTGCGTGATGGCGTCGGCCGTTCATTTTCTGCTGCTTTTTCTCGCCTACGAGATGGCGGGCGTCACCTGCTACGTGTTGGCCGCCTTCAAGCGGCGCTCGAGCCTCTCGAGCGAGGCCGGGGTGAAGCTTTTCATCCACGGCTCGCTCACGACCATCCTCTTCGCCATCGGGATCGTCATGCTCTACGGCATCGGCAAGAGCTTCAACATTCTCGACATCAGGACGCAGCTCACCAGCGCCACCATGCCGACCGGCTATCTCTGGGTGGCCTTCGGCCTCATCTTCGTCGCGCTCGCCGGCAGGCTCGCGATCTTCCCGTTCCACTTTCTCGCTCCCGACATCGTCGAGGGCGCGCCCTCCCCGGTCTCGTCGTTCTTCTCGGTCTCGTCGTGCATCGCCGGGATGGCCTTCGCGCTCCGCCTCTGCATCCACATCTTCAGCGCCAAGGGCGACCTCAAGTGGGTGCACCTCGCGAACTTCGAGTGGCCCGATCTCATCACGGCCGTCGCGGCGGTGACGATGACCATCGGCAACCTCACGGCGCTCTACCAGACGAACCTAAAGCGTTTGATCGGATACTCCTGCATCGCGCAGGTCGGGTATCTGCTGATGGGCATTCCGGTCTCGACGCACGCGGGGATCGCGGCCGTGCTCTTCTCGCTCGGAACGTATTGCGTTGTTACGCTCGGGACCTTTTTTGTGATCCAGATGGTGACCGACAGCGCCGGGAGCGAGAAGATCACGATTCTGAGAGGCCTGGTCTGGCGCAACCCGTACGAAGGCGTGGCGCTCTGCGTATTTTTATTAAGTCTCGCGGGTCTTCCGCCGCTCGTCGGCTTCGTCGGCCGGTTCTATATCCTGGGGGTCGTGGTGCGCGAGAAGCTCTACTGGCTCTCGATCGTCGCCGCGATCAACTGGGTTCTCGGCCTTACCTACTACTTATCGATGATCAAGCAGGTGTTCTCGACCGACGCCGGGGCGACGGCGGGCGGGCCGCTGACGACGAGCGCAAACTTCGTCGCCAAAAGCGCGCTGGCCGTCTTGCTTTTGCCGACGCTCGTACTCGGAATTTACTGGGATCCCTTGATGAATTACATCACGCGCTCGCTTGGCGCGGTGGCCTGGTGAGGGGTGCTTTTAGGCTTTCCTTTCGAGCCAATGGATTTTATATCCTTATTACAAACTCAGGAAATATATGACTGCATACATTCCCGTTCTGCTCTTGATGGGCGTAGGCATTGCGATCTCGACGGTCGTCTTGATTTTGACGACGTTCGTCGGACCTCATCGCCCCAATAAAAAGAAGATGAGCGTCTACGAGTGCGGCGTGCCGCCGATCGGCGATGCGCGTCGTCGCGTGTCGGTGAAATTCTACCTCGTCGCCATCCTTTTTCTCCTCTTCGACGTCGAGGGGGTTTTCTTCTTCCCGTGGGCGGCGGTCTTCAGGAAATACCTTGCGGTCAATGGTTTCATCCTCGTGGAGATGTTCTTTTTCGTGGCGATCCTTCTCGTGGGATACGTCTATATTCTGAAAAAGGGCGCTCTCGAGTGGGATTAACAGGAGCGACTCATGGCTAAGGACGGATCACCTGAATTTTTGACGACGACGCTGGATGCGGCGGTCAACTGGGCGCGCAAGAACTCGATGTGGCCCCTGCCCTTCGGGACCTCGTGCTGCGGCATCGAGATGATGGCCGTGCTTTCGGCCGACTACGACATGTCGCGCTTCGGCGCCGAGGTCGTGCGCTTCAGCCCGCGCCAGGCCGACATGATCATCTGCGCCGGCACGATCACGCTCAAGATGGCGCCCGTGCTCAAGAACATTTACGAGCAGATGGCCGAGCCGAAGTGGGTCATGGCCTTCGGCGTCTGCACGTCGTCGGGTGGCATCTACAATTCATACAGCGTGCTTCAGGGCATCGACACGATCATTCCGGTCGACGTCTACATCCCAGGCTGCCCGCCGAGCCCCGAGGGCGTGATCTACGGCCTCATGCAGCTCCAGAAGCGCGTGCAGAGCGGCGAGTACTCGCGCAAAGACCGCGAGCGCGGCCGTCAGCTGAA
>JACQAX010000079.1 GCA_016194795.1 Deltaproteobacteria bacterium
CTGGGCGTCGATCGAGAGCTTCACCAGCTTGGCGAGCTCGGCCGGGTTGTACTGGATCGTCGAGAGGATGCCGCCGACCGTGTGCCCCTGGATCGTCTCCTCGATGTAGTAACCGCCCGGCTCCTCGGCGTCTTCGAACACGTGGACTTCGTTCACGCGGCCGAAGAGGTTGTGCACGTCGCCCATGATGTCCTGGTAGGCGCCCATCAGGAACATGCCGAGGTAGTACGGCTGGCCGTTCATCGCGTGCAGCGGAAGGGTGTCGCGCACGTCTTTCAGGTCGATGAACTTGTCGACCTTGCCGTCGGAGTCGCAGGTGATGTCGACGAGCGTCGACTGGCGCGTCGGCTCCTCGCCCAGGCGATGCAGCGGCATGATCGGGAAAAGATGCTGGATGGCCCAGTGGTCGGGCGCGCTCTGGAAGAGCGAGAAGTTGCAGAGGTACTGATCCGACAGGTGCTTGATCATGTTCTGCAGATCTTCGGGCACGTACTTCTGGCCGCTGGCGTGCTTGGCGACGCTCAGGCAGGTTTTCCAGAACAGGTTCTCGACCTTCGCTTTGTCTTCGAGATCGAGGAAGCCCAGCTTGAACATGCTGAAGGCTTCTTCCTTGCGCTGGAGCGCGTCGTGGTAGCTCTCGAGCAGGTTCTTGGCGGTCGTGTTGGAGAGCACCTCGCGCATCTCGCGCACGACGTCGTTTTCTTCGGCCGTCTCTTCGAGCGTGTACGGCGTGGCGCCGACCTCGATGTTGCCGAAGACGTTGATGATGAGCACCGAGTGGTGCGCGACGACCGCGCGGCCCGACTCGCTCACGATGTTGGGCTCGGGAACCTCTTCGGCCGCGCAGACTTCCTGGATCGTGTAGACGATGTCGTTGACGTACTCTTGCAGCGAGTAGTTGATCGAGCTGTTGAACGACGTGCGCGAGCCGTCGTAGTCGACGCCCAGGCCCCCGCCGACGTCCATGTACTCGATGTCGATGCCCATCTTGCGCAGCTTGCAGTAGACGCGCGCGCCTTCTTTGGCGGCGTCCTTGATGGTGCGGATGTCGGTGATCTGCGAGCCGATGTGGAAGTGGACGAGCTTCACGCAGTCGGCCATGCCCTCGTCTTTGAGGATCTTGATGGCCTGGAGAATTTCGGGCGTCGTGAGGCCGAACTTCGCGAAGTCGCCGCCCGACGACTCCCACTTGCCGCTCCCGCGCGTCTGCAGCTTGCTGCGGATGCCGATCAGCGGGCGCACGCTCATCTCTTTGGAGACTTTGAGAATCTGGATGAGCTCGGAAAGCTTCTCGACGATGATGATGACGCGCTTGCCGAGCTTGAGCCCGTTGAGCGCCGTCTTGATGACCGAGTAGTCCTTGTAGCCGTTGCACAGGATCAGCGAGTCCGGGTTGGTGTTCATCGCGATGCTGGCGAGCAGCTCGGCCTTGCTGCCGGCTTCGAGGCCGTGCTGATAGATCTGGCCGGCGTCGAGGATTTCCTCGACGACCTCGCGCAGCTGGTTCACCTTGATCGGATAAACGCCCTGGTAGCGGCCCTTGTAGTTATTCTCCTCGATGGCCTTCTTGAAGGCCTCGTTGAGCGCGACCACGCGGTGGCGAAGGATGTCCTGGAACCGGATGAGCACCGGGAGCTTGATGCCGCGACCGACGATGTCGTCGACGATGACTTTGAGGTCGATCGAGGGCGACGCGGTCTGCTTGGGATGAACGGTGAGGTTCCCCTTCGGGTTGATGCCGAAGTAGTGGAGGCCCCAGTTCTCGATATTGTAGGTCTTGAGGGAATCTTCGATGCTCCAGACCTTCATCACGCTCATGCCGCACTCATACTACAGTCAGAATTTCGGTTCAAATGTATAGATGTGCTTGATGTTGATGTGCTGGTAGCGCATGTGCTTCAGCTTCATCGCCGCCAGCTGGAGAATCAGCTTCGTCTGGCGCGAGCGGTCCTGGTAGCGCACCTTCTTGATCTCGCCCAGGATGAACTTCTCCATCTCGACGGGATGGAAACAGAAGCCCTTCGAAAACTCGTAGACGCCCTTGAACGGGATCAGGCGCGCTTCGAAGATGTCTCCCTGCACGAAGCCCATGTTGATCTCGGTGTCTTTGACCTCGTAGTTCTTCTTCGAGAAGAGGTCCTTGAGGTAGATCGTGCCGCCCTTGATCTTGCGCAGGTAGAAGATCGAGTGGATGGTGTTGCAGAAATCTTTATAGATATTGAGTTCTTCCGAGGAGAACAGGTCCTTGTTCTTGCGGAAGTAGAACTTGATCGGAGGCAGGTCGATGGCCGGCAGCTCGCGGTCGAAGGCGTACCAGTCCATGAACGTGCACATGCGGTTCTCGAACTCGCCGTCGTCCTCGTAAACCACGCCGGCGCGCTCGAAGTACTCCTGCTTGGCCTGGAAAACTTCCTTGTAGTACTCCCCCGTCGTGAACATCTCGATCACGGGGTCGAGGTATTTCTGGTACATGGCGCGCGCTTCTCCCTAAGCTTTGACCCCAGAGTATAACGAACGCATCCTTGCGTGCAAAGCGGAACTCAAAGCGCCTGGACGAAACGGTCGAAGAGGTAGCTGGAGTCGTGCGGGCCCGGCGCTGACTCGGGGTGGTACTGCACCGAGAACGCGTGCTGCTTCTGGCACTCGAGCCCCTCGCAGCACCCGTCGTTGAGGTTCTTGTGGGTGACGGTGACGTCCGCCGGAAGCGAGGCCGGGTCGACCGCATAGCCGTGGTTATGCGAAGAAATCTCGACGTTCCGGGTGCTGACGTTGAGCACGGGCTGGTTGACGCCGCGGTGGCCGAACTTCATCTTGAAGGTCTTGCCGCCAAGGGCGAGGCCGAGGATCTGGTGGCCCATGCACACGCCGAAAATCGGCTTCTGGCCGAGCAGCTCTTTCACGGTCTTGATGGCGTACTTGGCCTCGGCCGGGTCGCCCGGTCCGTTGGACAGGAACACGCCGTCGGGCTTGTAGGAAAGGATCTCGTCGCGCGTCGCGGTGGCCGGCACCACGACGACCTTCGCGCCGCGGTCGGCGATCTCCTTGAGGAGATTCGTCTTCACGCCGAAGTCGACGGCGACGACCGTCTTGGAGCCCTTCTCGGAGTACCAGTAAGGCTGTTTGGTCGTGACCTCGAGGATCAGGTCGCGCCCGGCGAAGGTCGGATACCTGGCGAAGACCGCCTGGGAGTCGCCGCCGAGCTTCTTTTTCTCGTCGAGGCTGAGAATCAGCCCGCGCATCGCGCCTTTCGAGCGGATATGGAGCGTGAGCGCGCGCGTGTCGATGCCGCTCAGGCCGGGGATGCCGTGCTTTTCGAGATAGGCCGGGAGCGCGATCTCCGACGTGAAGTTGCTAGGCCGGGAGACCTGCTCGTGGACGATGAAGCCGGCGACCTTGGGCCCGCCCTTCGACTCGTTGTCGAGGCTGTTGAGGCCGTAGTTGCCCTGGTGCGGGTAGGTCATCACGACGAGCTGCTGGGTGTAGCTCGGATCGGTGAGCACCTCCTGGTAACCGGCCATCGCCGTGTTGAAGATCACCTCGCCGAAGCCCGTGCGTCTCGCGCCGAAGGCCCAGCCCGGAAATTCGGTGCCGTCTTCGAGCCAGAGAACCGAGTCGTGCGCCTTCAGCTGTTCCATTTGCATTTTCCTTCCACGAATGTCGCCACCACGCGGCCTTTGAGCTTCTTGCCGAGCCAGGGGCTGTTCTTGCTTTTTGAGTTGAGCGAGGCGCTCGAGAAGTCGTTCATCGCGCCGAGGTCGGTGAGCATCAGGTCCGCCAGGGAGCCGGCCTTGAGTGTTCCCGCCGGAATACCCGCGAGCCTCGACGGGTTGACCGCCAAGACCTCTATGAGCTTCGAGATCGACAGCACGCCCTCGTCGATGAGCCCCACCCCGACCGACCAGGCCGTCTCGAGCCCGACGACGCCGTTGGCGGCGAACTCGAAGAGCACGTCCTTGTCGCGCGGGGCGTGCGGCGCGTGGTCGGTGGCGATGCAGTCGATCACGCCTTCCTTCAACGCGTCCTTGAGAACCGTCACGTCGGCGTGGGTGCGCAGCGGCGGCGCCATCTTGAAGTTGGAGTCGTAGTCGCTCACGTCCTCGTCGGTGAAGACGAGATGGTGGGGCGTGACCTCGCAGGTGATGCGCAGCCCTTCCTGCTTGGCACGACGGACGTGCTCGAGCGCCTGCCGGGTGCTCAGGTGCGCGAAGTGCACGCGTCCGCCCGTGAGGCGCGCCAGCGCGATGTCGCGCGCGACGATGATCTCCTCGCTCTCGGCCGGGATGCCGCGCAGGCCGAGGCAGTTGGAATGGAAGCCCTCGTGCATCACGCCCTGGCCGACGAGGTTGGCGTCCTCGGCGTGCGAGATGATCGGGAGATCCCAGGTCTTGCAGTAGTCGAGCGCCTTGCGCATCAGATAGCTGTTCATCACGGGGATGCCGTCGTCGCTCACCGCGACGATGCCCGCGTCGCGCATCTTGCCGATCTCGGCGAGCTGCTCGCCTTTCAGGCCCTTCGAGAGCGCCCCTACCGGATAGACGCGCACGTGGGCGTGGTGCTCGGCCTGCGAGATGATGTACTTGGTCACGTAGGGGTTGTCGTTGACCGGGTTGGTGTTGGCCATGCAAAGCACCGAGGTGAACCCGCCGGCCGCCGCGGCGAGCGTGCCGCTGCCGATCGTCTCTTTGTACTCGAAGCCGGGCTCGCGCAGGTGCGTGTGCACGTCGACGAGACCGGGAGCGCAGGTCAGGCCCTTGCCGTCGACGAGCTCGGGAAGCTCGTTGCCTTTGGCGGCGCCCGACTTCGTGAGCGCGCCCTTCTCGGCGACCTCGCGAACCTTCCCGTTCTCGATCCAGAGCTCGCGCGGGCCGTCGATGCCGGCCGCCGGGTCGACCAGGCGGACGTTCGAGAGGATGAACGAGTCGGACTTGGGAGCATTGAGCTTCTGACTCGGGCTCATCCGCGCCTCCTGTCGCCGCCGGCCTTGCTGCCGCCGTCGAAAATGAGATCCATCAGCGCCATGCGAATGATGACGCCGTTGTTGACCTGGTTGAGGATGACCGAATAGGGCCCGCTGGCGACCTCTTGCGAGATCTCGACGCCTTCGTTGAGCGGGCCGGGGTGCATGATGATCGCCCCCTTCTTGAGCGACTGCACGGTGTCGGCATTGAGGCCCCAGAAGCGCGAGTACTCACCCAAGCTCGGAAACTGCATCTGGTTCTGGCGCTCGAGCTGCACGCGCAACATCATGACGACGTCGGCATCGGCGATCCCCTTGCGCAGGTCGTGAAAGACCTCGGCGACGCCGAGCTCACGCGCCAGCGGCGGCATCAGGCTCGGCGGCCCGCAGACCGAGACGCGCGCGCCCATCGTGCGCAGGGTGTAGATGTTCGAGCGGGCCACGCGCGAGTGGGCGATGTCGCCGACGATCAGCACGTTGAGACCCTTGGCGCTTCCCTTGGCCTCCTCGATCGTGAAGAGGTCGAGCAGCGCCTGCGTCGGGTGCTCATGGAAGCCGTCGCCGGCGTTGATGATCGGGATCTTCAATATCTTGGAAAGCTGGTACGGCGCGCCCGCCGAAGCGTGGCGCAGGACGAGCAGGTCGGGGTCCATGGCCTCGAGGTTGCGGGCGGTATCGAAGAGCGTCTCGCCCTTGGTGACCGACGACGCCTCGGGGTGCAGGTTCAGCACGTGCGCGCCGAGGCGGCGCGCGGCGAGCTCGAACGACGAGCGCGTGCGGGTGCTCGCCTCGAAGAAAAGATTCACGACGGTGCGCCCGCGCAGCGAAAGGTGCGGGAACTCCGTGCCGCGCCAGCCGCGCCAGAGCTTCTTGAGCTCGCCGGCGCGCTTGAGCACCTGGCGGATCTCCTGCTCGCCGAGCTTTCGGGTCTCGATCAGACTGCGATTCAACCAAGCCATCTCAGTTCACCCTCGTCATAAGACGGGACCAGCGGACACCCAGCGCCTCGCTCGTCGCCCCGGTCGAAAACCAGATCAGAGCAGCTCTACCCTTGATGCTGCTCAAAGGCAAAAAACCGTAACCGCGGCTATCCTGCCCCTTGGCGCGGTTGTCGCCCAGCACAAAAACATTGCCCGGCGGAACGGTGACCTTCGGCATGTTGCGCGACTCCGGCGCAGCCGTCTTCCACTGCACGTAGAAGCGATGGCCCGCGAGCTCCTCCTCGTACACGTCGCGCTCCATCTCGCGGCTGATCGGCTTCCCGCCGACGACGACCCGGCTGTCGCGGATCTCGACCGTATCGCCCTCGAGGGCCACGACCCGCTTGATGTAGTCTTTCTGGGGAAAGTTGGGGAAGCTGAAGATGACGACGTCGCCCCGCGCGGGCGCCCTCGTGGTTCCCGAGAAGATCCCGCCGTAGGCGAGCTTGTTCACGAAGATGTGGTCGCCCGGCAGCAGCATCGGCGCCATGAAGTCGGTGGGGATGCGGAACGCCTCGACGACGTAGACGCGCAGGAGCAGCGCGACGACCGCCGCGCCCACGATGGCGAAAAAATAGTCTTTCAGAAG
>JACQAX010000308.1 GCA_016194795.1 Deltaproteobacteria bacterium
AGACGATGCGCTCCACGGTTCGGGCATTGGCGTCGCGGCCGACGAGCTCGCGGGGGCCGATGAAGTATTTCACGCCGTGCGGGTTGCGCGCCGGCGCCGCCGACGCGGGGCCCGCGGGCAGGCGCGCGGCGATCTCTTCGACGTATTTTCGCTCCGTTTCACGCTCGCCTTCGTAAGGAGCGTGGAAAACACCGAGCAGCACCTCGTCGGAGGGCGCGCACAGGAAGTTCGAGTTTCTTGAAAAGGTGAGCGAGTCCTCGCCGTAGACGAGCGCCTGCTGAGCCTGAAAGCCGTGGATGTCGCGTTCAGCGCTGAGCACGATCTTCGAATGTTTCGTCGCCGCCAAGCCGGTCGCGGCAACGACGAAGGTAAGCGCGACGAACGCGCCTCGAAAAGTCCCCCACATCCCATCATTGTACAGCGGCCCGGGGATTCGTGGTTAAGTGCTTGATTTTAAGCCGGATTTTTCAGGCCGACATCCGCGAAAAGACGCGAACCGCGCGCATGTAGGCGCAGGCGCGCGCGCGCGGCAGCCAGTAGCCGGCGAGGTCGTTGATGAAATGGAGCCAGCCCCGCCTCTTGGTGCGGCGGAAGGCACGCGGCTCTTTTTTGCGCGGCGAGGTTTTTCGCGCGCTCTGCGCGCCCGCGGAATGCCCGGTGCGCGGAGCCGCTTTTCGCTCGGCTTTGCGGGCGCCGCCCTTTTCGAAGGGATTGCGGCCGAGCTTCGTTTTGGGGCTCATCCGCCGCTCATTTCGTCGGCGAGCGAGCGGTAGTCTTCGGCGCCGTGGCTCGTCGGGGCGTACTTGAAGATCGTCTTGCCGTGGCCGGTGCTCTCGGCGAGCTTCGAGTTGTCGCGGATGCGGCTCTTCAGAAGCTCGCTCGGGAAGTGCGAGTCGAGCAGCTTGAGCACTTCGCCGGTGAGCTTCTTGCGCGTGTCGACCTGCGTGGGCAGGATGCCCGCGATCTTGAGCAGGGGGTTGAAGCGCTCGCGCACGAACTTGATCGACTCCTGGATCTTCACGATGCCCTCGAGCGAGAAAAACTCGGTCTGCACCGGGATGAGCACCTCGGTCGCCGCGCTGAGCGCGTTGAGCGTCAGCAGATTGAGGCTCGGCGGGTTGTCGATCATGACGAAGTCGTACTCGCCGATCGCCCAGGCGATGTGGTGCTTGAGCACCTTCTCGCGGTCGTTGCGGGTGTAGAGAAAGTACTCGACGCCGGCGAGGTCGGTGTCGGAGGCGACGTAGTCGAGATTGATCTGGTAGGTCCGCAGGTAGCGATCGCGGGCGTCGTCGTAGGACGGCGCGCGTTTCGCGAGGTAGAGCTCGTCCATCGTCGCCTTTTCGGCGGCCGAGCCGGCCGGCTCCTCGCCGTGCATCTGGAGGTACGACGTGAGGTTCGCCTGCGGGTCGTTGTCGAGCAGCAGGACCTTCTTGCCTTGCTCGACGAGAGCGGCGGCGAGATTCACGCAGGTGGTCGTCTTGCCGACTCCACCTTTCTGATTGGCGATCGAGATAACACGAGTCTTGCGCACGACGCACCTCCTTGTACCTCGTATACTAGCACCGAATCGGCGCTCGATAATCAGTATTTGTCAGGATCTGGTGGACGCGCCCATGGCTCCCGTTGCGCCGTGTTAGTCCTGCTCCTGCAGCTCGGCGTCGGTCGAGCCGTAGTCCTTGGGGTTGATCCCGTACTTGCGCATCTTGCGCAGGAGCGTGTTCTTCGGAATGCCGGCGTGCGCGACCGTCTGGTTGATGCGGCCGTTGAACATGCGGAGCGCATTGACGATGAACTGCTTCTCGAACTCCTCTTTCTGGTGCGAGAAATCGAGGGTCGACGAGAAGATGCCGGTCGGGAGCTCCTGCTTGGTCTTGATCGTGTCGGGCAGCGACTCGAGGGTGATCGACGGGCTGCCTTCGAGCACGAACGCGCGCTCGATGGCGTTCTCGAGCTCGCGGATGTTGCCCGGCCACGTGTAGTTCTTCAGCGCGTTGAGCGCGTCTTCCTTGATGCCCTTGATCGTCTTGCCGTGCAGCTTGTTGAACTTCTCGATGAAGTACTCGACGAGCGGCTTGATGTCGTCGAGGCGCTCGCGCAGCGGCGGCAGGTAGATGGGCATGACGTTCAGGCGATAGAAAAGGTCCTGGCGGAACTTCTCGTCGGTGACCATCTTCTCCAGATTCCGGTTGGTGGCGGCGATGATGCGCACGTCGGTTTTGATCTCGCGGTTCGAGCCGACGGGCGTGAACTTGCGTTCCTGAAGGACGCGCAACAGCTTCACCTGCATGCTCTGCGAGATGTCGCCGATCTCGTCGAGGAAGAGCGTGCCGCCCTCGGCGTACTGGAACTTGCCGATGTGGCGCTGGTCGGCGCCGGTGAAGGCGCCCTTCTCGTGGCCGAAGAACTCGCTCTCGATGAGGTTCTCGGGGATGGCGCCGCAGTTCACCGCGACGAACTTCTTTTCCTTGCGGACCGAGTTGTAGTGGATCGCCTTGGCGACGAGCTCCTTGCCGGTGCCGTTCTCGCCGCGGATCAGGACGCTCGTCGCGACGTTGGTGAGCTTGTGGATGAGCTGGAAGACCGACTTCATCTGGTTCGAGCGGCCGATGAACTCCTCGTTGTCGTCGAGCAGGAGAGAAGCCGATCGTGGCGACGAGCTGGTGCGCCTCGCGCGCCTTCTCGACGAGCGCGAGGATGTCTTTTTCCTGGATCGGTTTTTCGATGTAGTTGTACGCGCCGATGCGAATGGCTTCGACGGCATCCTGGAGACGGCCGTGCGCCGTCACGATGAGCACGATGATCGACGGGTCGTGCTCGCGGATTTCCTGGAGCGCCTCGAGGCCCGACTTCTTGGGCATGTTGACGTCCATCACGACCATCTGGTAGCTGCCCGCGCGCACTTTTTCGACGGCTTCCTGGCCGTCGGCGGCTTCGTGCACCTCGTGGTGGCCGAGACGGCGCAGGATGTCGGAAACCGACTCGCGCAGTTCTTTTTCGTCGTCGACGACCAATACCCGGAAACTTGCCGCTGCTACCATAGCGCCGTGATTACCACGGTATGGCATCGATTCCTAGTTTTAGGATATGGGCAGCGAGAACAGGAACGCCGTGCCGGTGCTGGCCTGGGCGTCGACCGGCGAGCGTGCCTGGATCGTGCCGCCGTGCTGCTCGATGAAGTACTTCGAGAGGTAGAGGCCGAGCCCCGTTCCTTTGACCTTCTCCGACATCGGGTCGCCGAGCCGGCTGAACTTCTTGAAGATCTTGCCGAGGTCCTCTCGGCGGATTCCCGGCCCGTTGTCGATGACCTCGACCCAGACCGCGTTGTTGGCCTCGTAAGAGCGGATCTTCACGTTGCTGCCTTCGGGGCTGTACTTGATGGCGTTGTCGACGAGGTTGTTGATCACCTGGCGGATGAGATCCTCGTCGTACTCGATCGAGAACATCGGCTCGAGCTCGCGGAAGATCGCGATGCTCTTCTGGTCGGCCAGGAAGCGCAGGCGCTCGACGGTGTCGTTGATCGTCTGGTTGATGTCGTTGGATTTCTTGTTGAGCTGGACCGTGTTGGTCTCGATGCGCGAGAGGTTGAGGATGCTCGAGATGTATTCCTTGAGCTCGTTGTTGCTTCGAAGCACCGCGCGCAGCTGGTCGGCCTGCGTGCGGCTCAGGTTGCCCTCGCGCAGCAGGAGCTCGACCATGCCCTGGATCTTCGCGATCGGCGTCTTCAGGTCGTGGCTGAAGAGCGAGAGGAAGTTCGTCTTGAGGCGGTCGACCTCGCGCAGCACCTGCGCCTGCTTGAGCGCCTTCCACTGCAAATTCTCCTGGTAAGCGACCTTGAAGCCGGCGAACACGAGATACGTCGTGAGGATCGCCGCGGCGTCGTTGGCCTCGGGAATGTGGAGCCCCATCACCGCGAGCAGCGCCTGGTAGACCGGCCCGAGGGAGATCAGCGCGAAGCCCGCCGTCAGGATCGTGGCGAGCAGGATCGGGTAGAAGAGAACGAACGTCGCCGTCACGAGCACGAACATCAGGCGGAGCAGCAGGTGCGGGAAGGCATCGAGCTCGCTGATGAAGCGTCGCTCCTGCAGCGTGAGGATCGCGTTCGCGATGATCTCCGCGCGGCTCATCTCGCCCATCGGCGTGCGGAAACCGCTGCCGACGCCCTGGCGCAGGATGTCCTTGCCGACGACGAGCGTCTTTCCGGCGAGGTCGCCGCAATGGTCGGAGACCATCTGCCCGCCGTCGATGAAGTCGGTGAAGTGGCAGACCTTGAAGCTGCCGGCGGGGCCGATGTAGCTGATGAGCTGGGCCTGTTCGGGAAGGCGGAAGGCCGAGAGGTCCTCGCCGAGGACGTAGTTGGTCGCGAGCGCCAGCGAGGCATGGTTGTCGGAGATGAGCGGGAGGCGTCGGATCACCCCGTCGCGATCCTGCCAGAGGTTGTTGAAGCCGTAGTTGGCGATGGCGGAGAGCTCGTCGGCGGGCCGTAGAAAGTTGCCTTCGACGTCGAACTGCGAAGACCAGAGCACCCGCATGGAACGGGCGCGCAGCTGCAGCACCGAGAGCCAGTCGACCTGCGGGGGCAGCGGAGCGGTTTTTTCGACGACGCGCCCCTTCCTGCCCTTGTGGGGCTTTTGCTTGACCGGTGGGTCATCCGCGCGAGCGGGAATAGCCGACTCGACGGCTCCCTTCGGGAAGTACAGGGTGAAGATGATGGCGCTCGGCCGGTGGCTCTGCGCGACCTCGAGAAAACG
>JACQAX010000309.1 GCA_016194795.1 Deltaproteobacteria bacterium
AGGCGATGCTTTCGGTTCCGCTGGCCGAGCTCGCCCAGGGGCGGCGAGGCGGCCCCGCCGGCGCGCGCAGGCTCTTCGGCGGGCCCGGCACGGGCTTCGGCGCGCTCTTTCCCGAGCCGGCCGACGACGGCTCGCTGTACTTCACGCGCGTGACGAACGGCTACTACGAGCTCGCGCGGTGGAATCCGGCGACGGATCCCGCGGCACGGAAGATCGAGCTTCTCGCCCGCGGAACGGGCGGCTACTGGCTGCCGAGCGTCGGCCCGGGCGGCAAGGTCGCCGTGAGCTACGTCACGAGCACCGGGCTCCGCGCGGCCGTGCTCGAGCCTCGCAAGATCGACGCCGTTCCGCCGGCGGTCGCCGAAGGCATCGCGCATCAGCCTGTCCATGCGCCGCCGCCCGTGAGCGTCAGCGAGCCGCGCGGGTACAATCTTCTCGCTTCGCTCGCTCCCCGCATCTGGGTGCCTTACATCGCGCTCGACCAGTCACAGGACCAGTTCGGCGCGACCCTGCTCGGCTGGGACGACCTCGACCAGCTCGAGTACAGCGTGTTCGCCTGGTACGACTCGATCTCGCAGAAGCCCGAGGGGATCTTCTCGACCTTCCACCGCGTGGAGACGTTCAAGCTTGGCCTGGCGGCCTCGAGCCAGGTGAGCGCGTTCGCGCTGGGGCGCAACGCCACGCGCGCCTACGAGGAGGAGCGCAAGCTCACCGCGTCCGTCACGCGCCCCTTCCCCGGCGCCTTCGCGAGCTTCGCGCCCACGCTGCTGGCCGAATGGGCCCGCTCGTACCGCGACGGAGACTACGGCCGCCACACCTTCGACGCCGAACAGCGGCTTGGCGCCGAGCTCGTTTACGACTCCCTCGCCCGCTACGCCTACTCGATCCTGCCTGAAGCGGGGCTGCACGCCGAGCTGCGCGGCCGCCGCCTGTTTACCGGCCGCGCGCAGGCGTGGAAGGGGCTGGTCAACCTGAACCCGACGCTTCCCGTGATTCCGCTCCATTCGAGCCTGAGCCTCAACGCCTACTTCGCCGTCTCGCCGAACCCGTCGCTCGACATCCCGGTCTCGCAGGTGCGAGTGGGCGGCGCCGGCACGCTTTCGGATCTCGACCCTCCGCTTCGGGGCTACCCTCTCGGCAACTTCGAGAGCCAGCGCGCGGCTCTCGTGCAAACCGAGTATCGCGTGCCGGTCGCGCAGATCTTCAGCGGCTTCGGAACGTGGCCGGTCTTTTTGCAGAACCTCGGCGTGCTCGGCTTTTACGACGCCGCCAAGTTTCAACGCCCCACCGGAGAGTATGGCACTCTCGTCAGCAGCGCCGGCGCCGGCCTGCTCCTGAACGCCACGTTCGGCTACGCCATCCCCATCCAGCTCCGGCTGGAATTCGCGCATGGTTTCCGCCGAAACCTCAATGGCGAGGACAGTCTCGCGTTCTTCGTCAAAATGTAAAATCAATAAAATCAGCAAGTTAAGCTAAGAGCTTCATTCTGGTTTCGATTATACCGATACCTGAGTATAATGGTCTGGTTAGGGTATTACACAGGGGTACAGGGTATAGCAAGACGGCTTAATCACCTTAAGCGCGGGACCACTTTGCTCGTGGCACTGGCGACCGTCTCGGTCGTCGCTGGCTGCCAGCCGAAAGGGCAGAAATCCGCCTCGGGCAGCGAGGGCGCAAGCTCGTCGTCGAAGGCCACGATCACGATCGGCTTTGCCGGCGGGTCGACGGTAGGCGCCTCGCGCGTGTCGTCCGGCTCCAGCAGCTCGAGCAGTATCATCGCGGGCGGCCTGTTCGGCGGCGGCGCCGCGCTCGCCTCGAGCTCGTTTCCGACGACCGGCGCGTTCTTCATGCCCGGCAGCATCAGCGACTTCGACTGCTTCGCCGTCAACGTCATCGCGCCCGACATCCAGACGAACTCGGCCTGCGGCGGCATGGCGCGCATGGGGCTCGCGGGCGGCTTCGTCAGCGGCCACGGCGGCCTGCTGCAGCTGGACGTCCCGTTCGGCGCCAAGCGCACCTTCCAGATCTGGGGCTTCGCGAAGTCGAGCTTCTGCCCCGACGTCACGCGTCTCCTCAATCTTCAGAAGGGCGCGTTTCCCGGCGGGGCGAACAGCCCCGGCTTCATGCTCGCGCAGACGACGGTCGACGTCTTCCAGCGCGAGATGACCCTCGACATCCAGCCAAAGTTCAACTTCGGCAGCACGCCGCAGATGTGCGGCAGCCTCTCGGCGCCGTCGACCTCGTTCGACTCGATGGTGTTCTCGGGCGGCGGCCACCCGGCGCTGCCGAACCATAGCGTGAGCAACAACTCGACCGACGACGTCTGCGTGAAGATCCACACGAGCACGAGCAACCCGGCGTTCACCTGCACGATGGTCAAAAACGGCGTCGCGACCGCGCTTCCGGCCGGGACGTGCACGCCCGGCGTCGGCACGGGTACCGGCACCTGCGTCGGCGTCACGAACCCGGGCGGATACGTGTTCACGATTCCCAAGCAGGGCGTCCCCGGCACGGTCCAGAGCGTTTCGCTCACGATCACCAGCATCGACCAGTCTTACGGCGTCATCGATCCCTCGCCGCCGACCTTCGACTTCACCATCGACCTGAATCTGCCGGTGCTCACCTTCAGCTCGATCTCGCCGGGCAAGCAGTATCCCGGCGGCGCCTGGTACACGACCTCCCCCAGCCCGATCGGCAGCCTCACCCTCAGCAAGGCGGGCACGGTTTTCGAGACGCAAGGCTTTCTCCCGCCGTTTCCGGGCACCTACAGCCAATGCAACGCCGTCAGCGGCCCAGCGCCCCTGCTCTGCCTGATCAACCCGGTGCTGCCGGCCTTCGGCGTCTACGACGTCTCTTTCATGGCCAACGACGCCGCCGGAAACCTCGCCACGGCGATCAGCCAGAAAGTGGCTTACATCAATCCCATCCTGACGCCCTCGCTCACGGTGTCGCCGCAAGACACCTTCACGCCGAGCCTCAGCTGGCTCATGGGCGGCGACCTCGATGGGAGCGCCGGCCCGGCGTTTCCGAACGCGTCGGTCGTGCTGCACGCGTCCCAGCCGGGCATCAACGGCGAGCTGAACATCGTCGACAACACGACCTACCTCTGCACGATCGACGGAGCGCCGCCGGTTCCCTGCGGAAACGCCTCGGCGGTCGGCGGCAACCCGATCGACTTCACCGTCGTCGCTTCGTCAGTGCACGGGGGCAAACACACGCTCGCGGCGACGGCCTCGAACTTCGCGGGCACGCCGGCGACGCCGATCAACCAAACCGTTTATGTTGACTCGCTCGTCGGCCAGCCCGCCGTCGGGTCGTTCTACACCGGCGACCCGAGCCTCGGGCAGGTCTACGGGGGCAAGTACCTCGTCGACGCCTCGTCGAGCAACGTCATGATGGCGCCGATGCCGTCCGACACCGGCCTCAACGATCCCGGAGGCGTGGCGCTCGACCCCGTGGGCGACCTCAGCACGGGCTGGCTTTACGTCGCCGACATCGTCAATTCGCGCGTGCTCGCTTACCCGTGGGACGTCGTCCAGCACCGGCTCAAGTCGCACGCCGCGAGCTTCGTCTATGGCCAGGCCAGCCTGAGCTCGGTCTCCCTCGGCGCCGACGCGGCCAACGGCTTTCCGGCCACCAGCGCCGGCACCTGGAGAAACCAGTCGGGCTTCAACCTCAGCCGCATGCTCTTCCCGTTCGCCGTGGCGGTCGGCAACGTGCGCAACAACGCCGGGAGCCTGCGCACCAAGCTCTGGGTCTCCGACACCTTCAACAACCGCGTGCTCCAGTTCGACGTGACGGGCGGACCGGCGCTCAACAAGATGAAGGCCGAGCTCATCCTCGGGCAGGACGTCGACACGGGCACCACCGCCAACGCCCACCTCGACATGCGGAACGACCTCAACTTCCCGACCGGGCTCACCTTCTACAGCCAGTTCGCCAACCAGGGCATCCTTTACGTCGCCGACACGAACAACTGCCGCGTCGTCGGGTACGACGTCGCCGCGATCAACGCCACCACCGCCATGCCTTACGTGGGCGTCGCCAAGAACGCGTCCTTCCACGTCGCGGCCGAAGGCGTCCCGTTCGGCGCGGGCCCCGCCGTTCCGGGCGGCTGGACCTGTGGCCCGAACGGGACGGGCTCGGGCGGCCTGGGATCGACGAGCCTGTTCTCGCCGTACTCGGTCGCCGTCGACGCGACCGGCGCGGGCGCGTCCCCGCCGCGTATCTTCGTCGGCGACAGCGGAAACCCGCGGGTGCCGTACTGGGATCTCAACACCGCCACGGGAGCGCCCCTGGCCCCGAACGCCACCGGCGCCATCGGGCAGACGGATGCGAATACATTCACCGCCGACGGCTCGGGTGGTTACGGCGTC
>JACQAX010000323.1 GCA_016194795.1 Deltaproteobacteria bacterium
TTCGACTTCACGTTCTCGGCCGGGATCTTGTCTTCGCGGAAGCGCTGCTTGCACTTCTTGCAGTCGACGAGCGGATCGGTGAAGCCGGCGACGTGGCCCGACGCTTCCCAAACTTTAGGATGCATGAGGATCGCGGCATCGAGGCCCTCGACGTCGTCGCGATCGGTCATCGAGCGGAACCAGAGCTGCTTGACGTTGTTTTTCATCTCGACGCCGAGCGGGCCGTAATCCCAGCACGCGTTGATGCCGCCGTAAACCTCGGAGCTCTGAAACACGATACCGCGGCGCTTGGAGAGCGCCACGAGGTCGTTCATGTCGGAAAGGCTTTTGATCTCACTCATAGTGAGACGAAATTAGCAGGCTTTTCCGGGTAAGGCTAGACCGAAGCCAGGGCGTGCGACTTGTCGGGTCCCGGCACGATCGGGTGCTCGAGCAGCTCGCCGACGAACTGATAACCCACGCTCCGAACCGTGCGGATGAAGCGCGGGCGCTTCGGATCGTCCTTGAGCTTCTCGCGCAAGCGCGAGACGAGAATATCGATCGAGCGATCGATCGACGCCCACTCCACGCCGCGCAGCTGATCGAGGATCGTCTCACGCGACAACACCTGCTGCCCGTGGATCACGAACAGGCGCAGGAGATCGAACTCGGCCGTCGTCAGCTCGACCGTCTGGTCGTCAAGTACCACGCGGCGGCGGTTCGACTGCACCACGAGCCCCGCGAAGCGCCACTCGCGCGTCTCGAGCTCGAGGCCTCGCGTGACCCGCGCGGCGGAGCGGCGCAGAACCGAGCGGATCCGGGCCTGCAGCTCGCGCAGCTCGAAGGGCTTTCCGAGGACGTCGTCGGCGCCGGCCTCGAGCGCCGCGATCCGCTCGTCCACCTCGTTGGTCTCGCTGAGCACGAGCAACGGAACCTGCGATTCGGCGCGGATCTGCGGGACGAGCTCGACGCGATCGACGAGCAGGAGGCTGGGAGCCGCCGAGTGGTCTCGAAGAAAACGCGCGTCCTTGAAGGCCTCGAGCGTGCTGACGTCATACCCGCTGGTTTGCAGGAAATCCTGCATCGTCTGCCGTAGCCGGTCGTCGGAGTGGATCATCATGATTCGAGAAGTAGCCATATAAGCTACTATAATCAGAGATTTACCTATTGTGTAACAAATTCGACTGAACGGTCTAATATGTTGTAACGTAACGTAATTTTTCAAGCCGCCCGCTAAGCGAGCAGTGCATAAAATCGGGCATACTCTCCCGCTTGGCGCATCAGCTCGTCATGGGTGCCCGCCTCTTCGATGCGCCCCTGGGAGAGGACGAGGATGCGATCGGCGTGCTTGATCGTCGAGAGGCGGTGCGCGATCACGAGGGTCGTGCGGCCTTCCATGAGCTTTTCGAGCGCGGCCTGGACGAATTTTTCGGACTCGCTGTCCAGGCTCGACGTCGCCTCGTCGAGCACGAGGATCGGCGAGTTGCGCAGGATCGCCCGCGCGATCGAGATGCGCTGGCGCTCGCCGCCCGAGAGCTTCTGGCCGCGGTCGCCCACCAGCGTCTCGAGCCCCTGAGGCAGCTTGTTGATGAACGACTCGGCCTGCGCCGCGCGGAGGGCGTCGAGCACCTCGCCGCGCGTGGCACTGGCCCGGCCGGCGCTCACGTTGTTGTAGAGCGTGTCGTTGAAAAGAAAGACGTCCTGCGTGACGACGGCGATCTGCCCGCGCAGCGACTTGAGCTCGAGCTCGCGCACGTCGCGGCCGTCGACGCGCACGCAGCCCTCGACCGGGTCGTAGAAGCGCGGCACGAGGTTGACCATCGTCGACTTGCCCTGCCCGCTCGCGCCGACGATCGCCACCGTCTGGCCGCGCTTCACCGTGAAGCTCACGTCGCGGAAGACCCACGGCAGCTCGGCGTTGTAGCGGAAGCTCACGTGGTCGAACTCGATCGACTCGCGAAACTCGCCCAAAGGCCTGGCGTCGTGCTTTTCCTTGATGTCGCTCACGATGCGCAAGGTCTCGTCGACGCGCTCGGCGCTGGCGGCAGCCTGGCTGAGCTTCATGTTGATGTCGTTCAAGCTTCGTACCGGCTGAATCATCAGGCCGAAGCAGGTGAAGAACGCGAGCAGGTCACCCGGGGAGAGCCGGCCGTGGATCACGTCGCGGCCGCCGACGTAGACGATGAGCGCGACGGCCACCGCCGACATGAGCTCGACCGTCGGGCCGCCGATCTCTTCCACCTTCGCGGCTTTCAGCGCGAAGTGGACGTACTCGTCGTTCTTGGCCTTGAAGCGCTCGAAGGCGTGGCGCTCGAGGGCGAACGCCTTGACGACCTTGAAGCCGCTGAACGCCTCCTGGAGCGACGAGTAGACCCAGCCGTTGGCGTCCTGCATCTTGAGCGCGTAGCCCTTCATCAGAACGGCCGAGCGCTTTCCCAGCCAGGTTGAGCTTCACCGCGTACACGAAGAGCGCGACGAACGTCACGCCGTCGCGCACCAAGTTGACCAGGTTGATGGTGCCCTGGCTCACGTAGAAGACGTCGTTGGTGACGCGCGAGATGAGCTTGCCGACCGAGCTCTCGTTGAAGAACGAGCTCGAAAGATTCAGGTAGTGGGTGAACAGGCGCTCGCGGATGTCGCGCATGATCCGCTCGTTGGCGATACGCGCCGTATATGCGTTCGTGAAACGAACCAGGAGATTGGCCAGGTAAATGCCCACGACCATCAGCGGCAGCAGCAAAAGCATTCGCTCGTCTTTTTTGACGAGGATCGAGTCCTCCATCATCTTGATGAGAGGTGCCGGGCTGAAACGCACCGCCGAAAGCGGGATCGCCAGGATCGTCGAAACCAGGAGCAGTTTCCATTGCGGCCGGATGAACGGCAGCAGCTTGGCAAAGGACTTCATTGTTAATTTCCTTAACGCAGGCTAAGACTGAAGTCATGCGTGAATCCGTACTCGTCGTGGGAGGCGCCGGTTATATCGGCAGCCACACGGCCAAGCTGCTCGCGAAGCAGGATTACGAGCCCGTGATCCTCGACAACCTGAGCACCGGCCACCGCAAGGCCGCGGGCGAGCTCGCCCTCCACGTCGGCTCGTACGAGGACGCCGCGCTCGTCGAGCGCGTCCTGCGCACGCACAAGATCACGACCGTGATGCACTTCGGCGCGCGCGCGCTCGTGGGCGAGTCGGTCGCCGACCCTCTCGCCTATTACCAGGCAAACGTCGCGGGCACGCTCGGGCTCATCACCGGCATGCTGCGCGCCGGCGTCAAGCGGATCGTGTTTTCGTCGACCTGCGCGACCTTCGGAACGCCGGCCGAGATCCCGATCGGCGAGGGCGTGGCGCAGAACCCGGTCAACCCGTACGGGCGCACCAAGCTCTTCGTCGAGCAGATCCTGCGCGACCTCGCCGGCGCGAGCGATCTGCGCTACGCGGTGCTGCGCTACTTCAACGCCGCCGGCGCCGACCCGGAAGGCGCCCTGGGCGAAGACCACGATCCCGAGACGCATCTCATCCCGCGCGCCATCCAGGTGGCGCTCGGCCGCGCGCCGAAGCTCACCGTTTACGGCAGCGACTATCCCACCAAGGACGGCAGCTGCGTGCGCGACTACGTGCACGTCACCGATCTCGCCGAGGCGCACGTGCGCGCCATGAAGCTCATCGGAACGCGCGACGAGAGCTTCGACTTCAATCTCGGCAGCGAGCACGGCTATACGGTGCTGGAGATCGTGAAGGCCATCGAGCGCATCTCGGGCCGCGGCGTGACCTGCGAGATCGGCGCGCGCCGCCCCGGCGACCCGGCGGTGCTCATCGCCGACTCGGCCAAGGCGCGCAAGCTCCTCGACTGGAGATGCCGCCACGACCTCGACTCGATCATCCGCACCACGTTCAACTGGATGGAAAAAAATCCCAACGGCTATGGCAAAAACTGAGAAGGGCAAGAACCCGGTCCTCTTCCTCGACCGCGACGGCACGATCAACGTCGACATCGGGCCGCTCTACATCTCGCATCCCGAGCAGGCGAAGCTGATTCCGGGCGCGGGCCAGGCGATCGTCAAGGCGCGCGCCGAGGGGTTTCGCGTGGCGATCATCACCAACCAGGCCGGCGTCGCCAAAGGCAAAACCCCGAAAGAGGCGCTGCCCGTCGTGCACGCGCATCTCGAAAAGCTGATCGCGGACGCGGCGGGCGTTGCGGAGTTCGCCTTCGACGACGTGCGCGTCTGCATCCACCATCCCGACGAGAAGTGCCGCTGCCGCAAGCCCGAAACCCAGCTGCTCGAGGAGTCGATCAAGAAGCTCGACGCCGACCCGGCACGCTCGTTCTTCGTGGGCGACAAGAGCTCGGACCTGATCTGCGCGGCCCGCATGGGCGTGCGCTCGATTCTGGTGCTGACCGGCCACGGCATGGAAACCGAAGCCGAGTGCCGCGACTCGACCGAGGCGCGGCCCATGGGCGTCGTCCCCACTTTAACTGAGGCGGTCGAACTCGCCATCCGGCTGCGCGACAAGCTCGCCTGACGCGAGCAGCTCGGGCAAGACCAGGGAGTCGTTGAGCAGCTTCCACGTCTTGAGCCCCCCCGCCGGCAGGCCCGGGATGTGGTGGAAGAGAAAGTCGCTGAGCATGCGATAGAGCTGCGCGTTCTGCGTGGCGGCGCCGGCGCCGTCGCTCTCGTACGAGAGCTCCTTGAAGGGCGTGCTCGTGAGCCGCTGGAAGTGGAGCAGCGTCTCGGCCTCGAGCCCCACTTTAAGGCGCGCGTTTCCGCACTGCCAGCACACCATGCCGCCCGCCTCCGAGTACCAGAAGAAAAGGCCCGAGTGCCCCTCGTGCTGGCCGGCATAAGCCTCGATCACCTCGTGCGCCCCGCGCGCGCACTGCACGCAGCGAAGCAGGCTCGGCGGGTACCCCATCGACTTGAACGCCTTGCAGAGAAACGCGTTGACCGCGAGCTGCAGCGGCATGCCCGCGTCGATCTGGAAGAGGGTGTTCGAAAGGATGATGAACATCTCGCGCGCCGGCTCATGCGGCTCGATGAGCCTCAGGCAGAACTCGGCGGCAAAGCTCGCGGCGGTGAGCCGGTCGAAGTCTTTGTGGAGGTTCTGGAACTCGTGCTGGGTGACGGCCGCGTCGATGCGCGCCATCTCGGCGTTGGGCTTCTGCACGAAATCGAGGTTCGAGCACGTGAGCAGATCGAGCGAGCCCCCGTACCGGCGCGAGTGGATCGCCCCCTTGGCCACCCCCGTGATGCGCCCCTTGTGCTCGGTCAGGCAAACCGCGATGCG
Source organism: Deltaproteobacteria bacterium (assembly GCA_016194795.1). Taxonomy (GTDB): domain Bacteria; phylum Bdellovibrionota; class UBA1018; order UBA1018; family UBA923; genus JACQAX01. The sequence continues at coordinate 5,261 of JACQAX010000323.1, forward strand.
GTCGCGCTCCTGGTAAGGGTAGGTTTTGAGAATGATGGCCCGGTCGCTGAAACGCTCCATGTGTGGGTTGAAACTAGCACACTTTGGGGCGCTGGAAATGGGGTTGCGCGGGGCAAAGGTCTGGGATAGACGTTTGTTTCACCCAGGTTCTACATAAGTGGGCCCGTAGCTCAGCTGGGAGAGCGTCGCGTTCGCAATGCGAAGGCCGTCGGTTCGATCCCGATCGGGTCCACCATTTCAAACCCAAGTACCAATCACCCAGAATTTTTGATTACCTATCGACCCCGATCATCCGGGCACCTTGCGCGCGTTTGAAATGGTGGAGCTACGATGACGCGCGCAGCGCGCTCCTTACGATCGGGATCGAACGCGCAGGAGCGACCCGCGATGGGTCGCGCAGCGACCTAGCGCGGGGCAGCTGGCCAGGATGGCCAGCTGAGCGACGGAGCTGGCGACGCAAGGAGCGGGCAGGAGCCCGCGACTGAAGTCGCTCGATCCCGCAGGGGCGCGAAGCGCTACGCGACTTTGGTGGGACGGAACGCATCGCTCTCGACGTGCGGGGCAGCAAGCCAGGATGGCTTGCTGAGCGACTGAGGTGAGCCTACGCAGGGAGCGGCAGGAGCCGCGACCGTAGTAGGTCGATCCCGTCCGCGACCAACGACGTCCCAACGTTTTGGATTTTTGGACTTCATCATCGAACAGAACAGCCTCGTCATGACTTCGCACATCTGTCGTACGCAGCCAGTCTCCTCAAAGCACCTCAGCCAACCGCCTCAACAACACCCGCTCCTCTTCCGTCTTCGGAAGAAACAAAAGCCCCGCCTGCCAGGTATGAGCAGGACCAGGCTTGAGAACCCTCTCGGAGATCGGAAGGCGCGTGCTCCAGGCGACTTTGGCCGCGAAACAGGTCTCGCCCACTCCCGGAACCTTCGTCGTCTTGATGGTCAAACCCACCACCTCACCCGGCCGAAGCGTTTCGTGGAGAACGAGCGCGATGCTCTCGACGCCGATCTCGAAGGCGAAACCCTCGGTGGGGACCTCGCCGCGGACGTCGACCGCGCAGCGCTCGTGCACGATCCGCCGTGGCGCCTCGGGCGCCCCGCTGCTGATCGGGCTCGTGCGCTTGGGTCGCGAAGACTTCTTGGGTGGCGGTGAAGAGCTGCCCGGCTTCATCTGGGCTTAAGCCTACGTCAGCGAATCGGCCCCCTTCAATGCGAGCCGGGCACCTTCGCCACCAATTCACGATTGGCCGACATTTATTGCACGATTGGCTGACTCACTCCGATCTGAAATCGCGAACCCAGGCCACGTCCGCCGCCGGGACGTCCGGCTTGTTCGAATGAACCGTGTCGACGAAAACCGCGACCGCCGCCGGGAAAGCCGCATGCAGCACGTTGATGTTGCGCGGCTCGTTCTCGAAAACTCCGACTACGTCTCCGAGCCTGCCGATCGCGGCGAGCGCCGTCTTCTTGAACTCGGTGTCGTCCATCTTCGGATCGGGTTTCATGAGAAGCAGCGTGTTTTCGGGCGACATCGGAAAGCGCGAGCGCGTGAGGTTGTAGCGCGTGCCGGGTTCCATGTTGGGCGCGTCGCGGCCGGTGAGATACACGACCTTCGCGCCGAGCTTCGCCAGCCAGCTGACGTAGCCGACCGCGCCGCGCACGGGCTTGTCTTTCGCGCAGTAGTCGTTGGTGAAGAAGCGCTTGAGCCAGAACTCGTTGGCCTGGGCGAGCAGCGGCTTGTTGTCGATGCCGAGGTTGGCGAAGGTTTCCTCGAGGTAATAGCGCACGCGCGAGACGGGCGTCGCCGCCAGCGTTTCGGCGTCGTCGGGAAACGCGCGCCGCACCTCTTCGCTCTCACCCAGCTCGCGCAGGATGCGCGTCGTGCGCTCGCGGCTGTTGATGAGCGTGTCGTCGAGGTCGAACACGACGACGGGCCGGGCACCCGCCCGCGCGGCCTGCTCGACGCGCGCGCCGACCTCGCCCAGCGCCTCGGGCCGGTAGTCGGCCGCGCGCGCGGGCACCGCGATGATGAAAAGAAAAGCCTGCAGGGCAAGCACGAACGTGGACATGGGAACCTCCTGAAAAAAAAGAATGTGTGGTTACAGATTCTTCCTTCTGGGCCCAGGAGGATGACGAAGCCGAATATGCGGAAATCCCATTTATTTCTCTAATATATAATTGGTCTTTCTTTTATTCGCCCACGGTATAAAACGCTCCGTATGGAACTGAACCACCTGAGATACTTTTACGAGGTCGCCCGCCGCCAGAGCTTCACCAAGGCGTCGGCCGCCCTGCGCGTGAGCCAGCCGTCGATCAGCCGCACGATCAAGCAGATGGAGGACACGGTGGGCGCGCGCCTGCTCGACCGCACCCGGCGCGGCGGCGTCTCCCTCACCGACACCGGAAAGCTTTTCTTCCAAAGCTGCGAGTCGATCTTCCAGGAGGTCGACAACCTCAAGCTCACGGTGCAGCAGCGCGACGCCGAGGTCGCCGGCGACCTCTCGATCGGCGCGTCCGACAACATCTGCAACTATCTTTTCCCCGACGTGCTCGAGGAGTTCTTCGCCAGGCACCCGAAAGTCCGCGTGCAGCTTTTCAACGGCTCGTCCGGCGACATCAAGGGCGAGATCCTCGCCGGAAAGTCGGAGCTCGGCGTGTTTCACACGCCGCCCACCGAGCCCGCGATCGAAGCCGAGAAGATCGCCTTCGTCGAGTTCGCGATCGTGGGAAGCCCCGCCAACAAGGAGCTGCTCAAGCTGAGCAAGCGCTTCGAGCCGGAGCGCCTGGCCGCGCTGCCGTTCGTCTCGTGCCGCACCAGCGACTACTCCAAGCCGTATCCGATCCGAAAGATGCTCAAGTCGATCGACATCACGCCGACCGTGCACTTCGAGTCGAACAGCCAGGAGACGCAGAAGCGCATGGCGCTGAAGGGGCTCGGTTACGCCATCCTTCCGCGCTACATGGTCGCGGACGAGCTTCGCGCCAAGCGCCTGGTCGAGATCCGCACGCCGAAGCGCCTGGGCGCCGACATCTATCTCGCGTGCAAAAAGAACAAGACCCTGTCGAAGCCCGCGCAGGTGTTTGGCGCGCATCTCAAGGCAAAGCTTAAAGATTCAATGTTTCCATGACTTAACTGGACAATTGCGCATTCTAACGCAACGCGTTATATGGTTCGCACAGGAATTCCCATGCGGACCACCGGCCTGATACGCGCGCTCGTCAGCATCATTATAACCGGAATCGCCGCCGGGGGCTGCGTCACGCCTAACGCCGCAAAAGTCTTGAAGTCGATCGCACTCACCCCGAGTGCGCCCGTCCTTTCGATTGCCGCCGTCCAGCCCTTGACCGCCACCGCCACCTTCGACGATGGCTCGACCGAGGACGTCACGACCGCCGTCGACTGGTCGTCGTCCGACGACACGATCGCCAACCTCTCCATGGCTTCGGGCAGCGAAGGAAAAGTCACCGCGCTCAAGCCCGGCACCGTCACGATCACCGCGACCGACGCGCTCACGAAGGTTTTCGCGACCACCACGCTCGTCGTGAGCCC
>JACQAX010000324.1 GCA_016194795.1 Deltaproteobacteria bacterium
AAATGATCTTCGTCATAATCTTCTCCTGACTAACTTCAATTTGAGTTTGGTTTCGTGAGCCGAAAAAGTTGCTGCGCGGGCCCCTACTTCACCCGTGGCAGTAAAAAGTGCTCTCCCCGGAACAGCGATGGGGTTTTTAGGATGAGTTTTGTATAGCGCTACTTTTTCGACTGCGCAAGCTGCTCGAGGTAGATGCTCTCGAGCCGGTGCGTCAACTCGCGCGCTTCGAATTGCCGCAGCGCTCGAGTCTGGGCGCGCGCCGACATCTCGGCGCGAAAAACCCGGTCGCGCTTGAGCTGCTCGAGCTTCGCGGCATAACCCTGCCAGTCGTCCTGCGCGCAGACGAACCCGGCATCGTCGATCACCTCGGCCTGCGCGTTCATGAAGGGCGTGAGGTGGGAAACGACGGGCGTCGCGTGGATCATCGCTTCGGCGATGTTGCAGCCGAACGTCTCGCCGTCGCGGCGCGAATGGGCGAGCACGTCGATGGTATTGTAGAACTTCGAGAGAAAGACCTCGTCGGCCGACGCGGGCAGCGCGATGAAGTTTTTGAGATTCAGCGCCTTGGCCTGGCGGATCATGTTCTCGGGGGGCGAGAGCGCGACGAAGTAAGTGTTGTGGTCCTCGATCTGACGATAGGCCTTGAGCGCGATCGGGTCGTGGATGCCCGGGTCGGCGCGGCCGACCCGGCCGACGACGAACGCATCGGACGGGATCCGCAGCTGCGCGCGGAGATCGGAGTTCGTGCAGGGAACCTCGATCGGATTGTAGAGCACGCCGGCGCGCGCGTCGCCGCGTGCCCACTGGGCGCGGTTCTCGAGGAGCCAGTTGGAGACGAAAAGCATTTTCCGGATGTGGCCGGCCGCCGGCGCGGTGTTCTGCTTTTCGAAAGGGTTCGTCGTGACGACGACCGGCACCTTCGACATCACCTGCTCGTCGGAGGTCGGGGGCTCGGCGTTTCCGGAGTAGTGGACGTGGAGAACGTCGGGCTTCAGGCGGAGGAGAATCTCGCGCAGGTCGGCGTCGCCGCGCGCGAAGAAGACGTGGTCGCGCCCGAGAATCGTCTCGAAGTTCGAGCGCCGCGCGTTCATCGAGGCCCACAGGCGTTTCTTCCCGCGCGCGCTCCGCAGGCCGAGAGCCGCTCCCACGGCCACGCGCAGCCGGAGCGAGAGCTTCTCGCGATGCACGCGCGACACGGCGAAGACTTCGAACTTCGCGCGGTCGAGGTACTTGCAGAAAATTTCCATCGTCCGTTCGGTGCCGCCGATGCTCAGCTGGTTGCAGTAGTGGACGACACGGATCCTGTGCTTGGGCATCTGATTGTCAGGAATAGCACGCTATCTGCGCGAACAAGCACACTAAAGCATAATAGTTGATAAGTATTGTCGGGATAATAGTTAATCAATTCAGTTGGTTATGTGAAAATAAATTAAAGTGTTTTTTACGGGCACCCGATCTGTTGGGCAACAGCAGGATCGATTTTCGAATCGCAGCCTGTAAGGCATGGATAGCCGAAAACATACTTCACCGGATGAAGTGACCCATCAATAGGAGGATAGGGGTATGGGTTTTCGGATAGCAACAAACGTGCAGAGCCTTGCAGCGCAGCGTACGCTCAATGCGACACGGGAAGCTCAGAACAGGTCACTTGAGAAGTTGTCCGCTGGTGAGCGCATCACCCGTGCCGGCGACGACGCCGCTGGCCTCGCGATCTCGGAAAAATTGAAAGCCGAGATCCGGTCCATGCGTCAGGCCAACAGAAACGCCAACGACGGCATCTCGCTCGTCCAAACCGCTGAAGGCGGCTTGAACGAAGTGCAAAACATCTTGATTCGTCTTCGCGAGCTTTCGATGCAGTCCGCGTCGGATACGGTAGGAGACGTCGAAAGAGGCTTCACCAACAAGGAAGTTCAGAACCTCGTGCAGGAAATGCAGCGAATCGCCGAGGTGACGAAGTTCAACGGAATGAGCCTCCTGAACGGCCAGGGTGAAATTCTCGACATCCAGGTCGGCACCCACAACAGCCCCGAGCAGGATCGGCTCTCGTTCGATCGTTCGGCGGCTGATGCGACGGTGGCCCGCCTGGGGCTGGTCGGCCTGAACGTGTCCACCAAGCTCGATGCTCAGGGCAACCTGAACAAGCTCGACGAAGCCATTCGCGTGGTCAACGACACGCGCGCCGGTTTCGGTGCCCTGCAGAACCGTCTGCAGTCGACGATCAACAACTTGACGATCGCCGACGAGAACCTGTCAGCAGCCAACAGCCGTATCCGTGACGTCGACGTGGCGGCGGAATCGTCCGAGCTCACCAAGCGGAACATCCTCATGCAGGCTGGTACCGCGATGCTTCCGGCAGTTGTTCGCTAGCAGTACTTTTTGCCAAGAGTTGCGGATGTTCCGTCCCGAACTGAACGCTTCTCCTCCCAATGGTAAAGAGATCATGACCCCGGAACCGGTTGTCCCACCGGTTCCGGGGTTTTATTTTTTTGCATCACCCCGGAATGGCTGCTACCTTTATAGGGAGTTACAACTCCTAGGAGGCAGCACATGTCGGATCAGACCACGGCACCAGCGGGCGACAACATTGCGTATTGCGTGAAGTGCAAGGCCAAGCAAACGATGAAAGACTCCGCCGTCGTCAAGATGAAGAACGGCCGCGAGGCTCTCCAGGGAAAGTGCACGGTCTGCGGCACGGGCATGTACAAGATTCTCGCCAAAGCGAAGTAGCTCGAACTAGTGTAGAGGGGTTCGAATGGCTTTCGAGAACCCTTACGCCCAGCGCATTGGCGAATTCGCCTCTTTCGTCTTCAACGAGCCCGACATCGATCGCGCCGGCAAGTGGCGCGATTTTTTCGTCGCGCGCGCGGGCGCCGACCCTCGTCGGCTGATCTGCGAGGTCGGCTGCTCCAACGCCTTCTTCCTCGGAGACATCGCCGCCCGCAACCAAAACACCGGTTTCGTCGGCATCGACTGGAAATTCAAGATCGTCTACAAGGGCGCGCGGCGGGTCGAGTCGCTCGGGCTCAAGAACGTGGCGCTCCTGCGCTGCCACGCGCAGCTCCTCACCCGGATCTTCGGCGAAGGCGAGGTCGACGAGCTCTGGGTTTTCTTCCCCGACCCGTGGGCCAAGAAACCGCAGCTCAAGCACCGGCTTCTTCAAGAGTCTTTTCTCGGCGCCGCGCACCGCGTGCTCAAGCCCGGAGGGCGCCTCTACGTCAAGACGGATCATCCCGGTTACTTCCAATGGTTGCTCGCGCTCTTCGGGGCCGAGCAGCCGCCACTGCCCGAATACAGCGCGCGCAACCCGGCGGTGCGAAGCTACAGCGCGAGGCAGGTGAAGGTGCGCCGGCTCGAGGACGACAATCTTCCGCCGCCGAGCGACGTCGTCCGCCGCGCGTTCGCGCTCGAGCGGTATTCCACCGATTACTGGGGCGGCTCGTTCGTCGAGCCGGCCGCGATGTTCGCCGGGGCGAAAACCTTGTTCGAGGAAACGTTCGTCAAGGAAGGGCTCCCCATCTACTATCTCGAGCTCGCGCGCTTGCCCTAGCTAGGCGTTTTTTTCCGCTCCTGGCACCTGGCGCACGACCCGAGGTATGATCGTCCCAGGGGGACTTCGGTGCGCGGCTTCCTGTTTCTTCCATTTCTAATGACGTGCGGGGTCGCCTCGGGCGCGGCGCCGACGGCGCCTGACCGCTTCGAGGTCGTCGGGCCCGAGTCGCACGCGACCATCGAGCGCTCGAAGGCGGCGTTTTCGTATTCAGAGAGAGCCTTCTCGAAGAAGATCGAGCTGCGGCCGTGCAACCGTGAAGCCGTCGACGCGTTCTTCGCCGAGCTCGGGCGGCTGCGCGGCTCTTATCGCCGGGTGCCCGAGAAGACGCTCGCGCCCGGAGCGCCCCGGTTGATCGTCGGCCGCCGCACCACCGTCGTCGCGCCCGGAAGCGAGCTCGGCCACTGGCTCCGCTCCGTTTCGGGCTTTGCGCTCGCGACCTTCACGAGAGCCGAGCGCGACTGCGCCGGGGGCAAAGACAAATGATGCTCGCGACGCTGCTGCTGACGACGCTCGCCGTTGCCGGAGACGCCGACGAGCCACCCCGCTTCGACGACGTTTTCAAAGTCTTCGGGCCCAAAGTCGACGAGGCCCACTGCCCGACGTGCGCGGCCGGCGCTCCCGACTGGTCGGCCTGCATGCGAGCCGTGTGCCCGAGCGACGCCGCGCATCGCACTGAAAGCGACATCGTCGATGCCTTCGTCGCCGCGGCCGGAAAACAGGACGTGAAGGCGATCTTGGACGACACGGCGAGCTGGGTGCTCGATGAGCTGCGACAGCGGGGCAGTGAGGTCCAAGGGATGTCCGAGCTGATCGCGAACAAGAACTTTCACGTCGATCCGGCGTTCGGTGCCATGCACGACGCCGTCCTGCCGTTGACGTTTCTTCCCGCCGCGGTCATCAAGGGCGTGAACGCCGATGGCAGCTACGAGATCGATCGCGAGAAAACCGCGTCGACGCTGACGGGGGTTCCGAGCGGCCAGCGCGACTGGCTGCTCGATTCGCTCGCGGGCTACTACCGCGAGCCGCTGATGGGAGAGGTTCTCGAAGTCGCCGCGGGTAGCGCGCCGGTGGCCTTTCATCTCTCGAAAAAATACCCCGGACTGCCGCTTGGCGAGGCGCTAAAGAAAGAATCGGCGCGCGTCTCGGCCTTCATCGCCGACCTCGAGAGCAAGGTCTCGGGGCCGCTCGGGCTTCCGCCGCTCGTCTGGAAGTCAATGTATCGCAAGGATCTGCTGGCCGAGGCCGCTTCGGGCACGATGCCCGACGACAAGAGCCTCGAGAGCTTCTACGAGGATGCGAAGGTCATCGAGCTCATCCACGGCGTGCTCGTGAGCCCTAGAGAGCATCCCTGGTTCAAGCGACGCAAGCCCGGGCAGCTCGACGAGGTCGTGCGCTCGCCGGTCTTGAAGGCCAACGTCGGCAAGCTCGCCGCCTTTCTCAAGGACGACGCGGCCGTCCGGCGCCTCGGGACGACGGTCGTGGGAAACTGCTCTAGCGCGCTCGCTCTGGCGAAATCCGTGCTTCCCACCAGCGACGAGCTCGCGAACGGCGCGGGAATGGTCGCCGACGTCAAGCGCGCGGTTCGCGACAAGTTTCTCTCGCGCCTATCGGTCATGACGGGCGCCACGGTGGGCGTCCAGATCGCCAAGGTCGAGGCGCATTTCCCGCAGACGCCCGCGCAGTTCGAGGCGATGCTCGTCAAAGAGCGGCACGCGCGGGAAAAGGCGCTCGGCGAGGAGGCGGAGTTCCTTGCGCGCGCGAAACCCGAGGTTTTGCAGCAGGGGCGAGCGCTCGACATCGACGCCTACGCCGATCCGGCGTTCGATCCCGAAAAGTATCTCCTCGACGAGTTCGACTACTGCAAGCGCCTCATTCCGGTGCTTTCGTTCAGCGACGCCGCGCGCGCCGACGCCGGCACCTACTGGGTGAGCTGGCTCAGCCTCAAGGAGCCCGCGATCGGCAAGTCGGTGATGGCGCACGAGCTGGGTCATCTGGTCGATCACGAGCTGCGCACCGGCTTCGTCAGCGAAGAGAGCGGCAAGAAGCTCACGGAAGCCCGCGAGTGCCTGGGGCGAATGCATCCCGACGCGCTCGCGCCGGGGCCGGAAGGCAAGACCGCCGACAAGTTCCAGGGCGAGGACTTCGCCGACCTCGTGGCCGCCACGACGTTTCCCGGGCGAAACGTGGCCTGCGCTCTCTGGAGTCCCGCGACCGAGCCCTATTCAAAGCTTTCGCCCGCCTCGCCTACCGACGATCCCAATTTCCACTCGTCGACGCTCTCGCGCGCCCTGCACGCCGAGCGGATCGGCAAGGGGCCTCTCCCGGCCGCGTGCCGCGCGCAGCTGCTGAAGCTTCAGCCCGCCGCGCCGGCGTTCGAACGCTGCCTCTGAAGCCCCTGAAAACAAAATGGGGGCTCTACAGTCATGTAGAGCCCCCACCTTGCGTTGAGTTGAGAGAGAGGAGTAGTTGTTGGGACGGAGCGGGACGGAAAACTTAAGGGGCTGGTCGCCAGGTCACTCAGTAGCAGACGTAGGTGTTGACCAGGCCGCCGAGGTAAGACTTGTACTTGCAGCTCGACTGCACGGCGTTCGTGCCGATGCAACCGTAGTAGTACCAGCTCCAGCTCGTGCCCCAAGGGCAGCTCGTCTGGCCAGACGGGTAGTAACCGATCTGCTGGCAGTAGTAGCCGTTGAAGAACTGGCCGACGCCGCACGTGTTGGCCGCGCCGTTCGAGGTGCAATAGCTGCCGTTCGAGACGTAGCCCGTCGGGCAAGGAGCGCAGCTCGAGGTGCCGTTGTAGTAGCAACCCACCGGCAGCGTGCCGGTCGGGACGTTACCCGGGGCAACCGGGAGAACCGCGGCGCCCGAGACGACCGTCGCCGGGGTGCCGTTGCTGGGCTGGTCGCTGTTGGACTTGCCGCAGCCGACCGCGATCACCGAGAGGGCGAGCGCGAAGAGAACCGAGAGTTTCACGCACTTCATAATATGGACTCCTTAGGGGGACCTGAGTTTAGTAGTAACGAACCCAGCCGTAGCCGTTGAAGTAGTAACCCGCGAGAGGCTGGCCGTAGGTCGAGTAGCAGACGAAGCCGACCTGGTTTTGCTGGCAGTAGTAGTTGCTGTTGCTGCCGTAATACTGCTGATACTGCTGCTGCGTTCCGACGACGCAGCCACCGTACTGGTAGCTGTAAGCGCTTTGGCCGCCGTAGGCGCAGTTGTTGTAGCCGTTCGGGTAGGGCTGCGCGCCCGCGGTCGCCGTGCAGTACGTTCCGTTCTGCGTGTATCCCGTGGGGCACGGGGCGCAGGTGCTCGAACCGTTGTAGTAGCAGCCGGTCGCCATCGTCGCGCCGACTCCGGGCTGGGGGATCGCCGCGCCTGTTACGGCGCTTACGGGCGTCGCGGCGTTGTTCTGCGATTTGCCGCAGCCGACCGCGCACATCGCGGCAACCAGAGAGAGGACAACAAACGAGTAAACAGACTTCATAATATTAGCTCCACTTTAGTCGCGTGACGGGTCTGATATCGTCTCGCGTTTAATTCAATCGTGTCGGCGGAGCCCAAGTGCAGGGAGAGTGCCAAAATGACACTGAGCGAAAATTACAGGGTTTTGGCTGAAAACGAGCCCTGGGATGGACTCTTCAGGGATCTTAATTAGCGCAAAAATATTATAGGGGCGTCTACTTCTTAGACAGGACGGCCCGGTTCAGGAGGACTTGAGCTCGGTCCAGAGCTTCTGGATCTGCTCGATGCGCTGGGGGTTCTCCTGCATCATCTCGAACTTTTTGAGCTGCTCGTCGGTGGGGAAAACCGCCGGATTCGACAGAAGCGGCTGCACGCCGGCGGATTTCGTCAGCTCGAGCACCGAAGATCTCGCCGCCTTCCTTGGGAAGAACGTATTCGATGTTCGGGTTCTTGCGGGTCCTCACCTGGATCACGTCCCCCGAATAGGCCTGCGCGATCGCGACCTCGCCGCTCTCAAGCACGGGCTGAGCTTCGGGCGTGTAAGCCTTGAGCGCCTTCTTCTGCCTGGTGAGCAGGGCCTTCACCTTGGCGAACGCCTCGGGGCTCGACTCATTGTAGGCGTAACCCAGAAACTTGAGCGCCGAGCCCACGACCGCGGGCGCGTCGTCGAGCATGGTGAGCTGGCCGGCCAGCTCGGGGTGCTCGAAGAGCCAGGCCCACGAGTCGACCTTGGCCTTCACCTTGGCGCGATTGACCGCGATGCCGGTCGTGCCCCACGAGTAGGGCACGGTG
>JACQAX010000344.1 GCA_016194795.1 Deltaproteobacteria bacterium
CGAAGCCATCACCCACAACGAAACGGTCGACGTGCCGGCCACGATGCTCAAAGTGAAAGACGCCAAGCTGAGCTTCGTGCTCAAAGTGCAGGGCGACTCGATGATCGACGACGGCATCCTCGACGGCGACTACGTCGTCATCAAGAAGCAGATGCAGGCCGAGAATGGCCAGACCGTCGTCGCTCTCATTAATAACGAAGCGACGATCAAACGCTTCTACCGGCGCGCCGGGCAGGTCGAGCTGCACGCGGCCAATCCCAAATACAAACCGATCATCGTCGCTGAATCCGAGTCCGACGAATTCAAGATCGAAGGCATTCTGATGGGGGTCATCAGGCTATGTCGATGACGGCCAAGACGAACCTTGCGGAGCTGCGATCGCTGATCGCACCCCGCAAGAAGAACGTACTGCCATGCTCGGCGCATGCGAGCGGCTTTCCGCGCGGCGCCGTGAGCGAGCTGAGCGGGCCTCATGGCGGCGGCAAGACCCAGCTGGCACTGAAGCTGATCGCCGAGAACCCGCGCCTGCACGTGGCGTGGGTGGAGAGCGAGCTCTCGATCTATCCGTGCGCGCTTCCCCAGCAAGGAGTCGCGCTCGGGCGCGTGCTCTTCGCCGAGGCCGGCGAACAGGCGCTGTGGTCGGCGCACCAGATGCTCAGAAGCGGCATTTTCGGGATTCTCGTTTTGAGCCCCCAGCGCCCGCTCGAGCAGATCGACCTTCGGCGCCTGCAGCTTGCCGCCGAGCAGTCGAACACGAGCGTGGTTCTGCTCAGCGAAGAGCCGACGCTCACCGGCGCCTGGCCGATCGCACTACAACTTGAAGTTAACCGCAGTTCTATCCGGAGGATAAAATGAAACGCACGGAGCGCGTTGCCTGTCTTCTTCTGAAAGGAAAGGCCGTACCCATTCTCGAGCTGGCCGAGGCTTGCCATCGCTTCAGCCCGCAGATCGCCGTTCGCGACAAGGAGGCCGTGTTTCTCGAAATCGGCGCCTGCCGCAACCTTTACAGCGAGCAGTCGCTGCTGATGCGCCTCAACGTGCTCGCCCAGCGCTTCGGCTGCTTCGGACAGGTCGGCTTCGCCGACGACGCGCCGACGGCCCTGGCTCTGGCACGCTTCGGGGTCTCGAGCCGCGACAAACTGCCGCTCGAGGCGCTCTACGATTACGCCAGCCCCTTCGGCCACGACGACGCGAGCTACAAAAAGGTGATGGGCCTGATCGTCACGATGCACATGCTGGGGCTCTCGCACCTGAAAGACTTCGCCGAGCTTCCGACGAAAACCCTGGCCTCGCGCTTCGGCTCGCACGGCGTGGAGCTGAGCCTGCGCCTCCACAACCGCGCGCCCTTCGCCTGGCCGCGCTTCACGCCGGCCGAGAAGGTCAGCGAGAAAGCCGAGCTGCACGAGCTCTCCGAGCTTCCGATCTGCACCGACCTCGAGCCTCTGCTCTTCGTGCTCAAGGGCCTGAGCGACCGGACGATGGCCAGACTTCGCGGCCGCGCGCAGCGCCTCTCGACGTTCAATCTCACGCTGGATCTGGAAAAGGGACGGCGCGAGTGGAAGATCGAGCTTCCGGTGCCTCAAGGGTCGACGGCCGGCCTGCTTCCGATCCTGCGCGATCGGCTTGGCTTCGATCTGCAAAAAAAGCCGCTCGAGAACACCATCGTGCGCGTGCAGCTCGACGTCGTCGAAACGACGCCCGCCAACCGCTCGCAGCGCGACCTCTTCGACGAGGGCGGAGACACGGCCGAGGCCTGGGACGCGCTCGTCGGCCGTCTCAGACAGAAGCTTGGAAAAGACAGCGCGTTCGTCGCCAACCAAGTCGACGAATATTTACCGGAGCGCGCCTGGGCGCGGGCCTTGGAGGCGCTGGATCGGTTGCCCACCGAGCTGCCTCCTCGGCCCGCGCGGGTTTTACGCAAGCCCATCCCCCTGAAGCAAGACGGGCAGTTTCTCGTCGGGCAGAAAAAGTGGCGCGTCTCGGAGTGGCACGGCCCCGAGCGCATCGCCGTCGAGTGGTGGATGGACCCCGAGCTCGAAGGGTTCAAGCGCGACTACTATCGCATCGTCACCGAGGCGGGTGAGCAGCTTTGGGTGTACTCGGCGCCGGCGCGCCAGGGGTACTACCTGCACGGCTACTTCGATTGAAGCAGCATCGTCGTGCAGTACGCGGAGCTCGTCTGTAAAACGAACTTTTCCTTTCTCACCGGCGCATCGCGCCCGGGGGAGCTCATGGAACGCGCAAAAGAACTGGGCCTCAGCGCCCTGGCGATCACCGATCGCAACGGCGTCTATGGCATGCCTCGGGCCTATCGTGCGGTGAAAGACTGGGCGCGGGACGGCGTGGAGGGGCCGCTCCCGCGCCTCCTTGTTGGAGCCGAGCTCACGCTTGGCGGCCAACCGCCCCTCACCCTGCTCGCGCGCGACCGGGTCGCCTACGGCCTGCTCTGCCGGATGATCACGGCCGCGCACGCGGGTAAGCCCAAGGGTGAGGCCCTGCTTTCCGAGGAAGAACTTGTCACATTCCTGACGAAGCCCGGGGCAAAAGGTCTCATCGCGCTCCCCACGGGCCTGATTGATCCACAGACTTATCCACATGTGCACAAGCTGGTGGATTTGTTTCCGGGGCGCCTCTACCTGCCGCTGGCCAGGCTTCTCGACGGCTGGGACAAGAATCGTTACGAAAACGTGATCGCGCTCGCGAAAAGGCACGCGCTTCCGATCGTCGCCACCAACGACGTCCACTACCACCTAAGCGAGCGCCGCCGGCTTCAGGATTGTGTCACGGCGATCAGACATGGCGTGACGCTCCGTACGGCGGGCAAGAAGCTATTCTCGAACGCCGAGCGCCGGCTCAAGAGCCCGCTCGAGATGCAGCGCCTCTTCCGCCACCTTCCCGAAGCGCTGCGCGCGACGCTCGAGATCGCCGAGAGCTGCACCTTCTCGCCCTCCGAGCTGCGCTACCGCTATCCCTCCGAGTGGATTCCGGCGGGCCTTACCGCCCAAGGGCACCTCGAGCAGCTCGTCTGGGACGGCGCAAAGACGCGTTACCCCCAAGGCGCCCCCCCCGAGGTGCGCCGCCAGCTCATCCACGAGCTCTCCCTCATAAACCGGATGGGCTTCGCCGACTACTTCCTCACGATCTGGGAGATCGTCGAGTTCGCGCGCTCGCGCGGCATTCTCTGCCAGGGAAGAGGGTCGGCCGCCAACTCCGTCGTCTGCTACTGCCTGGGCGTCACCGCCATCGATCCCGTGCGCATGAACCTGCTCTTCGAGCGCTTCATTTCGGAGGAGCGCGGCGAGCCGCCCGACATCGACGTCGACTTCGAGCACGAGCGGCGCGAAGAGGTCATCCAGCACATCTACGAGAAGTACGGGCGCGACCGCGCGGCGATGGTGGCGGCGGTGATCCGCTATCGCTCGCGCTCGGGGATCCGCGAGGTGACGAAAGTTCTCGAGACCGACCGCGACAACGCCACGGCCCTGAAGCTCGTCGAAGAGCTCTACGATTTTCCCCGCCACCTCTCGATCCACTCGGGCGGCTTCACGCTCTCGGCCGATCCCTTGATCGAGACGGTGCCGGTCGAGCCCGCGCGCATGGAGGGGCGCACGATCGTGCAGTGGGATAAGGACGACCTCGACGCCATCGGGCTTTTGAAAATCGACATCCTCGCGCTCGGCATGCTGAGCGCGATCAGAAAGTGCTGCGCGGCCGTCGGCAAGCCGTACGAGACGCTTCCCGCCGAAGACCCCGCGACGTATCGCATGATCCAGAAAGCCGACACGATCGGCGTCTTCCAGATCGAGTCGCGCGCGCAGATGAACATGCTCGGAAGGCTGCAGCCCGCGAATTTCTACGACCTCGTCATCCAGATCGCGATCGTTCGCCCCGGTCCGATCGTCGGAAAGATGGTTCACCCTTACTTGCGGCGCAGAAGAGGAGAAGAATCCAGTGCGGTACCTCATCCCAAGCTTGAACCTATTCTCAGAAAAACTCTTGGCGTACCTCTATTTCAGGAACAGGTGATGAAGATGGCCATCGAGCTCGCCGGCTTCTCGGCCGGCGAGGCCGATGAGCTCAGAAGAGCGATGGGCACCTGGCGCTCGAGCGGGTCGATCGAGCGCATGGGCGAGAAGCTCATGGGCGGGCTCTTGCGCTCGGGGCTCACGCAGGAGTACGTCGAGCGCATCTTCGCCCAGATCAAGGGCTTCGCCGAGTACGGTTTTCCCGAATCGCACTCGGCGTCGTTCGCGCTGCTCGCCTATGCTTCGGCCTATCTCAAGCACCACCACCCGGCCGAGTTCTGCTGCTCGCTCATGAACTCGCAGCCGATGGGCTTCTACTCCGACCACACGCTCGTCGACGACGCCAAACGCCACGGCGTCACGGTGCTCCCGGTGCATCCCAATCTCTCGGAATGGGACTCGGTCGTGCGCGACGGCAAGCTGCAGGTGGGCTTGCGCGTGGTGAGCGGGCTTGGGGAGGGCGACGGCCGCAAGCTCGTGGTCGAGCGCGAGCGGCGGCCGTTCGGAAGCCTCGCCGACTTTCTCGCGCGCGTGCGCCTGCACCCGAACGTGCTGCACCGCCTGGCCATGGGCGACGCCTTCGCCTGTTTCGGCTTCGACCAGCGCCACGCGCTTTGGGAGATTCTCGCCCACCAGGCGCTCGCCGCGCCCGAGCCCACGGGGCAGCTCAGCCTGTTCTCGGGCGTGCCGGTGGCCGAGCGGCGCGCGGGGCCCGGCGAGCTGTTCCAGGGCCTCGACCGTCTCAAAGCCATCGAGTCCGACTACGGCTCGTACCGGCTTTCGACGCGCGGCCATCCGATGACGGAGCTGCGCGCGCGGCTGCCGCAGATCCCGCGGCACACGACCCGCCAGCTGAAAGAGATGCCCAACGGCCGCGTGATCAACGCCGCCGGGCTCACGATCGTCCGCCAGCGCCCGCAGACCGCCAACGACACCGTCTTCGCCACGCTCGAGGACGAGGACGGCCTGCTTGACCTCGTCCTGCACAAGAACGTCCACGAGAAATACGCCGACGTCTTCTCGTCGGCCTTTCTCATCGCCCGCGGCGTTTTGCACCGCGACCGCCACTCGACGAGCCTCATCGTCAAAAGCCTGCGGACGATCTGGGAGGACTCGCCGATGTCGGGCCAGCTCGAAACCCTTTCCCACGACTGGCGCTGACTAAGGCGCGAGCTCCTCGGGCCGCGTGAGCGCCCGCAGCACCGCGCTCACCGGGTCGCGCTTCGCGTTGTCGCCCGAGTCGACGCTCTCGAACACGGGGTAGAGGCCGACGGCCGGCTGCGCGCCGTCGCGAATGGCGACGCCCGACGGCGGCATCCGGTACCGGAGCGCGATCAGCGCGAGCGCCTCGTCGAACGAGAACACCTTGTCGGTGCGCCCCACCCGCACGCCCTGGCCCACGGTCTTGGTGGCGTAGTTGGCGAGCTTGATGACCGTGTTCGGACGCTCGATGTCGTAGGCGTTGCGCATCGGCTGCGGGTTGATGAGGCGGATCGGGCCGCCGGTGAGCTGGCCGCCGGCGGTCGGGCAGCCCTCGTGGCCTTTCCAGAAACCATCCCAGCGGACGTAGAGCGGCTTCTTGTAGCCCGCGTCGCCCGGCGCCTTGAGCGCGCACTGGAAAACGTCGTCGGTGTTCATCCAGAGCTGGTTGCTCTGGAGATAGCTGCCGGTGAACTCGACCGTGTTCGCGTCGTCGACGTAATGCAGGTCCTCGCCCGCCTGGCCGCCGAGGCGCGCGAAGAGCGCCTGGAAGGCGACCGTGTTCGGCTGGCCCGGCGAGTACGGGAGCTGGCTGAGCGTGGGCTCGGCCGCGTCGTCCTCGAGCGTGCAGGTGTTCGGGTCCTTGAAGGTCGTCGTGCCTTTGACGTAACAATCGCATTTGCCGTTCGGAATTCCGTCCGGCCCGCCCACGTCGTCGCAGTACGGGTCGAACTTCGCGTCGTGCTTCTGATTGAGAAGCTTCACGTTCATCGTGTACGTCGGCGGGAAAGCGGGCGCCACGCGCGGCACCAGATTCGGCTCGCCGCCGGCGAGCAGCGCCTCGATCGTCGCGGCCTCGAGGTAGACGAACTGGTCTTCCCAGGACGAGACGCCTTCTCCCCAGCTGCGGAACTGCAGCTGCTCCGAGCCGCTCGCGCCGCCGATGAGATAAGCCCGCAGGTCCGAGCGGAGCGCGCCCGACGAGCGCGAGCCGAGCTGCACGAGATAGTACCTGGTCATGCCGGAATACGACGACGAGCAGGGCGCGAGCTTCGCCGCCCACTGGCCCACGCCCGCCGACGAGAGCTTGCCATCGGCCTCGACCACCGCGCCGCCCGTGAGGCCGTCGCCGCCGCTGCTCGCGAACTTCGTCTGCGGGTCGAAGGCCAGGTTTCCGCTCGGAGCGAAGTAACACACCGGCGCGATGTCAGTCGGGTTGGCGCCGGCCGTGTCGACGCGGCCGACCTGCCCGACCTGCCACTTCCACGAGTTGCCGAAGCCGTCGCTCTGGCTGATCTCGAGGTTCCCGCCCCAGTAGAAGGCGAGCCGGTTCGACACGGTGAAGTCGCTCATGTTGAGGCAGTACGCCTTCACGGCATCCTCACGCGCGTCGTTGCCCCAGCCGTAGCGCAGGCGCGCGGTCACGACCGAGTTGGCCACGTCGACCGAGTTGCATTCGCCGGCGGGGTTGCCGGGATGGATCTGCTCCAGGATCACCTCGTTGTCGCCCGGACGGATCGTCTGACCCGACTTGCGGTCCGCCAGCGCGTAGATGCGCCCGCGGTCGTCGCCCATCCAGCCGCGTTCCTGAAGCACGTACGGGTAGATCGAGTCGTCGGCCGCGAAGCTTCCGGCGCAATCGATGCGGACGGTGGAGTCGAGCTCTTTTTCCACGGCCAGCCCGCTTGCGGCGGTGAACATGCGGCAGAGAATCGGCTCGTTGCTCGAGCCGACGGCAGCCGCGTAGAAATATTTCGAGCCGAACGGGTTCCACTCCTCGTGGTGCGACGAGCCGAACACGTAATCGTGGATCTGCTGGCTCGTCGGGATGTTCTCGAACATCTTGAACGTGTCGTCGTACGAGATCGACGACGCGGCCAGCGCGGCATTGACGAGCGCGTCGGCTTCGGCCTGCGCCGCGGGCAAGTTGAAGTTCCAACGGAACACGTCCTGCACGCTGAAGCCCGCGCCGTCGCGCGCGAGCACGGGTGACACGTAGTACCCGTTGGAAAGCTGCCGCCCGCCGAGCCCCGGCCCCCAGGCGATCAGCCTGCTGTCGAGAAAGCCGCCGTTGGCGAAGATCTTGTGGATGTCGTCGAGCGAGAACAGGCCGTTGCCCGACGCGGAGGCGTCTTTGAGGTACAGGTACAAGCCGAGCAGGCCCGCGAAGTTCTTTCGCTGCGACGCAAGCCAGCTCGAGAACCAGCTCTGGCAGAGCTGCGAGGGCGCGACGTCCGGAGGGCCGTCGGGCACGTTCACCGCGCAGGCGTTGGCGATGTTGAAGTCGCCCGTAAGCATCTCGTTCATGCCGACGAAGAGCTCCGGAAACACCTCGATCAGGCTGATGCTGCGCTGGTTGTCGTCGGTGGGGCGGTTGGCGCCGGTGGGATCGTTGCGGTTGGCCTCCTTGAACTTCGAGACGAACGCCAGGCTCGGGGGATCGACGCAGAAGTAGCCCGGCTGATCCCAGTTGCCGCCGCCGCCGCTCACGCAGTCGACCGTGCCGAGCTTGACCTGCCGGTAGGCGCCGCCGTCGAGGACGGCATAGATCGCCGCGATCTGCGCCGGCGTGAAGCCGTTGAGCGCCAGCGCCGCGTCGTTGCGGCAGGTCGGCTGCGTGACGCCGCCGCTGGTGACGACCGCGGGCGGGTACTTGAGGCGGCCGCCGGCATGGTACTTCGAGTAATGCATCGAGCACTCGAGCTTCACCGCATAGCCGTCGCTGACCACGACGTGCGAGACGAAGGCGCGCGCCTGCGCGACGAAGTCGGTGCTCAGCGAAGCGTCGAGCTTGGTGCCGAAGTCGCTGTAGATGAGGTTGTCGATGTCGATGTCGTAGCCCATCACGTCGGCGACGAGGTTGAAGATGCCTTCGACGTTCCACCCCTGCGCCATGCTCTGCATGAGGCGGAAGGCACCCGAGAAAATCGAGCCGTTGATCGCGGCCCGGTAGCACATCGGGTTGCCGCCGCCCGCGGCGGCGCAGGTGTCGATGGCGAGGCGGAAGCTGTCGGTCGCCGTCGACTCGTTCTGTGCGGCCTCGACGATCGACGACGCGACTTTGGAGATGGGTTTGTTCTTGAATGACGGATCGGTGATGCCCTTGCCGAGCGCGCTCTCGAAGGCGGCAAGCACGGCGTCGGCGACCGCGTCACAGAGCAGGCCCTGGTCGCCGGCTTTCGCCAGACAGCGCTGAGTGGCGCCGTCCTGGCAAAGGAACGTCACGATCAGCTCCTGAGTCACCGGTACCGCGGCGATCGCGAACTCGCCGTTGGCGAAGCTTCCCGAGGCGAGCGCGCTGCCGCCGCCCCCGACGGCGGCAGCGGCATAGGTGCCCGAGCCGCACGTGTTGGCGTCGAGTGCCGACGACGACACGGCAAGCGCTGCGCCCGTATAAACGTTCGCAAGCCGCACGAGCCCCGAAGACGATGACGAAGACGACGAGGTGACCGTTCCCGAGATCGCGGCCAGGGCGCCTGGGCCCGGCGCGGGCCCGTTGCCGGGCGCTCCGCCACCGCTCACGCCGCCGTTGGTGGAGCCGGCGGTGGCTCCTCCCGTATTACAGCCGGTCGCGGTCAGGACGACGGTCAGGATCACAAGAAACACACTCGTGGAAAAACGCATCGGTTCGCCTCCATGCCCGAATCGTTCGGGCAGCGCGACGAACCTTGCAGCCACGATGCCAGCAGCCGGGTCGCGTGCTTTCGCTGCGTTACGAGCGGCGGGCGCTCATCGAACCCGTGTCACAGGGACACACTCAGCTGCGCTCCAGCGACGGCTGAGGCATTGAGCTCGACCCGGTCGTGGCGATCCTTGAAGAACTTCTCCGAGTAGAAATAGGAGCGCGCGAACGCGTAGCCGCCCCAGAGCTCGAGCGAGACGTTTGGCGAGAGGGGCGAGCGGATCCCGCCGAAAGCGCGGTGCTCGTCGAAGTAGAGGCGCTCGCGAGTCGAAGCGCGCCCGGCGATCAGGTAGCGCTGGTCAGTCGAAGCGAAGCCGACGAAGACCCGTGCCGGCCCTGCGACGCGACAGGCGACCTGGGCGTTGACGATGGTCGGGAAGAAATAAGAAAAGCTGAGCATCCAGTCCGGATCGGGCTGGTAGGAGACGTTCGCGAACGGGAGGCCGAACAAGCCCGTGAACTTCTTGTCCGGTGAGCGGTAGAAATAGGCCACGCCGGGAATGGGCACGTAGTTGGCGAACTGGCGGTTGTTCGACTCGTTCAAGAAAAAGAACCAGCCGTGGCGCGCGTCGCTCGGAAGGTAATAATAGGCCGTCGCCGAAAGCGTGACCTCGTCGAAGCTGTGGAACGGTTTGTCGCTCGCCGACCCGACTCCGAGCGTACCCCCGACGAGGTGGCCCATCCCGAGATAACGGCGGTACGAGCCCGAGAGGCTCGTGTCCCAGAGCGGATTCGGCACCGGCGCATCCGCGGCGCGCTCCCGCAGGCTGCCGTGTACGAGCCATTCTTCTTTTTCGGTGAGCGAGAGCGGCACGGTCAAACCCGCCTCGTGCTGAATCGGCTTTCCCGATACCCGATACTGGCCGCGCGTCGTCGGCGTACCCTGCGAAGGGTTCATGAAGGCGAGCGCCTCACCGACCTGCGCGCGAGCCGGGGGCGCGAAAGCCACCCCCAGTAAGAATAACGTGATCGAGGCGCGCCGCTTCATTCCTTCTCCCACTCCTTTGGACTTTGGCATCTTAAAGAAATCCAAACAATCCAAAAAACCAAATGGGTGGGAGACGCGAGACGAAGCGGGGGAACGATGCTACGCATTTCGTTACACATGGCCACGAGGAACATTCTCATCCCCGTTCCGGATCGCGATTTCGACACGACCGAGGTTTCGGTGCCCTGGCGCCTCCTCACGCGCGCCGGCCACCGCGTGACGTTCGCCACCGAAAAGGGCGGAGCCGCCCCGGCCTGCGACCCCTTGCTGCTGACGGGGGTGGTTTTCGGAAAGCTCGGGGCCGAACCGGAGGCGCGCGCCTTTTACGAGGAGCTCACGCGCTCGCCGGAGTTCAAGGCGCCCATCGCCTGGGACGCGATCAAGCCCGACGAGTACGACGCGCTCCTGCTGCCCGGCGGGCATGCGCCGGGAATGACGCAGTACCTGGGAAGCGAGCCGTTGCGAAAAAAAGTGCGCGAGTTCTGGTTGCTCGGGCGTCCGACGGCCGCCATCTGCCACGGCGTGCTCGTGCTCGCGCGCGCGGGCGTGCTGGGTGACCGCCGCACCACCTGCCTGCCGAAGTACATGGAGCGGCTCGCCTACTATCTCACTTTCTGGAGGCATGGGCGTTATTACCGCACCTATCCCGACTACACCGAGGACGAGGTCTGCTCGTTTCTTCGCGACCCTTCGGCGCAGTTTCAGCGCGGCCCGCTCACCCTCGGCGGCAACGAGACTTTCGTCGTCGAGGACGGCAACTATCTTTCCGCGCGCTGGCCCGGGGACGCTTACGTCTTCGCCAACCGCTTACTGGAGAAGCTGCAATGAGAAATCTGCTCTTTGGAACGTTGTTGGGAGCGGCGGTGGCGTTTTCGGGCGTCCTGAGCCCAGCGTCGGCCCAGGCCTCGGTCGCCGAGCGCATCCAGCAGATCAGCGCGAAGTACCTTGGCACCCCCTACGTGCTCGACCCGTTCGGCGAGGGCGAGAACGGGAAGTTCGACCGCGATCCGCTTTACCGCTTCGACGCCTTCGACTGCACGACGTACGTCGAGACCATGATGGCGCTGGCGCTCTCGCACGACGGCGACTTCAACGAGTTCTTCAACACGCTCCAGCGCATCCGCTACCGCGACGGGACGATCGGCTACGTGACGCGCAACCACTTTCCCGAAGTCGACTGGATTCCCAACAACACGCGCGCGGGCTTCATCAGCGACGTCACCGAAGCCGTCGCCGGCCCGTTCGGCGTCCAGCAGGCGCGCGCCGTCATCGACAAGCGCTCGTGGTACGAGCACAAGCAGCTCGACCAGCTCAACGTGCCCGGCGCCTCGCGCGAGCAAAAAGAGCTGCTGCTCTCCGAGCTGCGCGCCGAAGGGGTGAAGTACCAGCCCGAGCTCAGCGTCATGCCCTATATCGGCATCGACCAGCTCTTCCCGAGTGGCGAGCCCAACGCCGAGCTTTTCGCGCGCATCCCCCCGGGCAGCGTCCTCAACGTCGTGCGGCCCGACTGGGACCTGTCGGGCACCGAAGGCACCCACCTCAACGTCTCCCATCAGGCGCTCGTCGTGAAAAAAGACGGCGTGCTCACCGTGCGCCACGCGACGACCGGGAGCTTCCAGCGCGTCGTCGACCAGCCGCTCGCCGAGTGGCTGCACGGGTTCATCGGTCATCCCACGATCAAAGGGATCAACCTGCTTCGGATCCGGGAATGAGCGACCGCGCCTATGCCGAGGACCTCGACTGGGCGCTCGCCAGCCCCTCGCTGCTCTCGGGAGAGCGCATCGTCACCGACGAGCAGTGCCGCGCGCTGTTTGCCCGCGCGCGTCCCACCGATCCCGCCGATCTGGCCGCCTACGTCCGCGAGCACCTGAAAAGCCCGCGCCTCGGCATCTACTTCGAGGTGCTCGTGCGCTACTGGCTGGAGCGAAAGCTCGGGATGCGCGACGTGCGCAGCAACGTCCCCATCCGCGACCCCAGGGGCGCGACGCTCGGGGAGCTGGATTTTCTTTTCGTCGACC
>JACQAX010000003.1 GCA_016194795.1 Deltaproteobacteria bacterium
GAGCTCGGCGGCCTGCTCCTGGCGCCGGCGCTCGAGGCGTGCCACCACGCGGCCGCTCAAAAGATCTTCGCGCACCGGCTGGCGGTCGCTCGCGCGCATCCCGCCCGATTGCGCGACCACCTCGCGCGCCAGCTCCGCGAGCTCGACCGACGACTTCTCGCAAAGCTTGCGGGCGCCGTCGCGGTCCCCGCGCAGCCAGAGGTTCGAAAACGAAAGGAGGAACTCGCGGTTCTTCTCGCGCCATCCGCGCAGCGTCCACAGGCGCTCGACGATCACGCCCCAGGCGGCGATGGAGCAAAGAAACAGCGGCACCATGGTCCAACCGCCGGTTTTGATGAGGCCCCAGACAGACATCGAGTTTCTCCCCCTTGCAAAAGCTAGAAGATGGCCAATACTCTGTCAATCATGCGGAATTCAAAGACCCTCACCTTGCTCGCAGTATTTGCGCTACTCGTCATCGGCGTCCTCGTCGATCGCCGCTATCGCGCCACAGAAGCGCGTCTTCTCAAACTGGGCGACGTGTCAAAAGGCGAGATCCTCTTTCAGGGAAAGCGCGCCCGGCTCGAGCGCGTGGGTCAAAAAACGCCGCCGCACTGGCGCCTCGACGATTTCGACGGCGCCAAGGCGGTCGACTCGCGCGTCAACGACGACCTGGTCAACCACCTGCTCGACCTCGTGCGCGCGATGAGCGACGTGACGGCAAGCCCGCTCGACCCGAAATCGGCCGCCGAGTACGGCATGAAAAACCCGCAGCTCGCGCTCACGCTCGCCTGGGAAACGCCCCAAGCGGGCCAGGAGATCGTTCTTTTCGGCAACCGCAACCTCTCGGGCCAGGCGATGTTCGCCTTTTTTCCGAAGCGCGAGCTTCTCGTCGAGGTGCCCTCGTCGGCCATGGCGCTTTTCGAGCACAAGGACGCGCGAGACCTGCGCGACCGGCGCATCACCACCTTCGATACCGACGACGTCGAGGATCTCGTGGCCAGCGGCAAGTGCGGAAGCTTCAAGCTCACGCGCGATGGCGATCGCTGGCTGCGCTCGGGCAAAGTCGTCAAGACCGAAACGGCCGAGCATTGGCTCGGTCAGCTGCTCCAGATCCACTACGACGACCTGAAAGACGCGCCCACGACCGCCGCTGCCGCCGGCGAAAACCCGGTATGCCGGCTCGAGCTCGCCGGCCGCCGCGACCTGCGCGAGTCGATCGAGCTTTTCAAGCTGGACGGAACGCTCTGGGCGCGCAACTCCAGGCTCCCGGCGACCTACCACCTGCCGCCCGGAGTCCTCGCCACGCTCGTGCCGCCCAACTGAAACCTAGAAGAACAGAAGCACGCCGAGCAGCAGCGGGGCGTTTTTCATCATCGTCGCCAGCCAGTCGACGCCCGTGAACTTGCGCGCGCGCACGTCGGCCGTCCCCACGACGTTCACGAGACCCTTGATCGCCGAGGCGCTGATCGTGAGCTTCTCCCGGGACGTATCAAGCACGACCTTCTTCGGGGTGACGCCATCGGGGACGATCGGCAGCTTCACCATCGCCGTGAAACCCTGGATGCGGTCCAGGGTCGCGCTATCCCGCTGCATCGAGACCTCGAAGTGGGTGTGGCGCGCGAGCGAGACGGCATAGGGCTGCCCCGTCTTGGCCGTCTTCTCGTCGCGCAGCTTGAACGTCACGCCGTCCTCCGGCGTCAGCCACACGTCGACGAGCATCTTCCCGTCCTTGCGCGTGATCAGGATGGTCTCGAGCCGATCCACGATCTCCTGCATGTACTGGTCGAGGTCCGGGATGATCTTGCCGAGAATGACCTTCACGTCCGCGCCGGGCAGGTAGAGCTCGTTCTCGTCACGCCCCTCGAAGAGCGACTGGAGCGTCGTGAAAACCGGGCCGCCGAAACGATCGGCGAGCGTCACGAGGTTCGGGATCAGCTCCGGCTTCAGCTCGAGCTCGTTGGTGAGCATCCGCGCGCCCACGCGCAGCAGGCCCTCCTCGAGGCTCGTGTGCGCGAAGCGCTCCGGTCTCGCCGGGCGCTCGGGCCACTCGACGGGAGCCAGCTGCCACGGACGCGGCTCGCTCCGGCCGCGCACGTCGACGTCCTGCCCCTCGAACACGGGCGCCGCCGCGAGCAGGCCGTTGTTGGCGAGAAGCGTGCTCTCCGAAACGTAGCTCGCGAACGACGCCGTCAGCCCCCGCGAGAAAGCGCCGGCCTTGGCGGCCGCGCGCGTGAGCGAGTCGCCCTCGCCCCAACGTTTGATGAAAGCCGGAAAGAAAAACGGCGGCAAACTCGAGTCGCCCGCGTGGCTCAGCACCGCGCGGGCGCCGACCGCGCGCCAGCTCGCGACGAGCCCGGCGCCCGAGCTCGTGTACACCGCGCGCAGGCCGCCCTTCGAAAGCGCGCGCAGCGGCAGGAGGCGGCTTTCGAGCTCGCTCGCCGCAATCGAGCCGCCATCAAGGGTGAGCTCGTCGTAGGAGTTGCCGGCGACCACGATGACGTCGACGTCGCGCCCGGCGCGCTACAGCCACGCCGGAAAACACCACCGCACACCACAACAAGACGAGAAGCTTCAAATGGTCCCCCTTGCGGGTCTAGCCTTTCTTGATCTTCTTCTTCGACCCTGAACCGTCGTCCGGCCCGTTCAAAGCGTCGCGAAACGCACGCGCGCTCTTTCCGAGGGCCGCCCCGAGCTCCGGAAGCCTGCGCGTTCCGAACAGCACGAGAATGACGGCGAGAATGAGAAGATGCCCCAGGCTTAAACCCACGGCTCGATCAACTAGCGCAAGCGAACGCCTTCGCCAACGGTTTTCGCGCTCCGGTCTAGCCTTCGCGAATCCCCTGAATCGGCATGATTTCCGAGGCCTTACGCGCCGGCTTCAGCGCCCCGAGGAGCACGACGACAAAGGCCGCCCCACAGATGATCGCGATCGACGCCGGCTGGACGACGACCGGGAGCGTCCGGTCATAGTAGTACTCCGGCAGCTCGATGATCGGGTAGTTCGCCAGGAGCTCGCAGATACCGAGCCCCACCGCGGCCCCGCCCGCGATGCCGAAAATCGCGATGGCCAGCCCCTCCCAGATGAAGATCGAGCCGATCTGCGAGCGCGTGGCTCCCATCGCGCGCAGAATCGACAGGCTGCGCTTCTTCTCGAGCACCATCATCGTGAGCGTGCTCACGATGTTGAAGCTGGCGACGATCACGATGAAGATCAGGATGCAGAACATCGCCGTACGCTCGAGCCGAAGCGACTGGAAGAGGTGGGCATCGAGCACCTGCCAGGGGCGCACGAGGAACTTCTGCGGCAAGACCGACGCCAGGAGCTCGGCGACCTTGGGCGCGTCCTCCAGGCGCTTCACCCTCACCTCGACCTGGCTCAGGACGGCCGTTTGCTTGAGAAACGCCTCGACGTCCTTGGACCCCGCGAAAATCGTGTGCAGCTCCTGCTCCGGAACGCCGCTCTTGTAGATCCCTTCGACGACGAACTTCTTCACCCGCGGGATCGCTCCGAACGGCCCTTCGCTCTCGACCGGCGAGACGACCGTGACGAGGTCCCCCGGAATCACGCCCATGTCGTACGCCATCTCGGCGCCGAGAAACAGGTGCGCGGTGCCGGCATTGTCGGCTTCGGCGAGCAGGTCCTTGGCCGACCACTCGACGACCTTCCTCTTCAGCCATTCGAGCTGGTCGTCGCCCACGCCCTTCAGGACGCTCCCGTTGACCTTCTTGCCCGACCTCAGGATGACCTCGGTCTGGAGCACCGGATACACCTGCTCCACGAGCGGGCTCACGGCCGAGATCGTCTTCACGAGATCGGGGTCCGCCTTGAAAAAGCCGTCGTTGCTCTCGACGAGCACGTGGGTCTCGGCCGAGAACAGCCGTTTCTTGAGCTCGTCCTCGAAGCCCGACATCACCGACAGCGTGACGATCATCGTGAGCACGCCGACGCCCACGCCGCCGACGCTGATCGCCGTGATGATCGACAGGAACGACGAGCTCTTCTTCGTCGTCAGGTCGCGAAAGCCGACTTTTCTCCCGAAAGGCTGGAGAAGACTCTTAAGAATAGAACGCCTGACCCTTCCTTGCCCGCTCCACGAGCGCGGGGCTCGGAGTGAAGCGCGGGCTCACCTTTTTCGACAGCTCGTCGAGCTTCGCGACGATGTTCGAAAGACCCACGCTGTCCGCGTAGCGCAGCGGGCCGCCGCGAAAAGGCGCGAAGCCGGTGCCGAAGATCATTCCGATGTCGACGTCCTGCGCGTCGCCCACGATCCCCTCGGCCAGGCAGAGCGCCGCCTCATTGACGATCGGGTACATCATGCGCGGGATCCAGTCCGCCTTCTGAGCGCTGCTCGGGCTCACCGGCGTCACGCCCAGCACGCGGTAGATCTCGGGATTGAGGTCCCCTTGCTTGCCCTTCTCGTCGTACAGGTAAAAGCCCTTCGACGCTTTCTTCCCGTAGAGCTTCCCATCGACCAGGCGCGCGTTGAGCGCGCAGGGCACCGCACGGGCACCGAACGCCTCGTGCAGGATCTTGCCCACCTTCACGGCGACGTCGAGGCCCACCTCGTCGAGCAGCGTCGCCGGCCCCATCGGCATCCCGAACTTGCGCACTTCCTTGTCCAGCTCCTCGATCGGCGCGCCCTCGGCCACGAGATACGCGGCCTCGTTGAGGTAGGGCATCAGGAGGCGGTTCACCAGGAAGCCCGGTCCGTCCTTCACGACGATCGGCGTTTTTCCCAGCCGCTTCGAAAGCTCGAAGGTCACGGCCGTCGCGCGATCGCCGGTCTTCTCGCCCCGGATGACTTCGATCAGCGGCATCTTATGCACCGGATTGAAGAAGTGCATGCCGACGACGTTCTCCGGCCGCGCGCTCGCCTTCGCGAGCTCGGTGACCGACAGCGTTCTTCTTGACGTCCATGTTCTCGACGACGGCCTCGACGACGAGATCGATCCCGCCGAAGCCGGAATAATCGGTCGTGGAGCTGATCAACGCGAGCTTGATGTCGGCCTCCCGGCGCGAAAGCTTCCTTTTCTTGACGAGCCCCTGGAAGAGCTTGTTGGCCGACGAGATGCCGAGCGCCAGGCCCTTGTAGTCGATGTCCTTCATCCGCACCGGCAAGTTCTTGCTCGCCGCGAGCTGGGCGATCCCGCCGCCCATCACGCCGGCGCCGAGCACGCCGAGGTGCTGGGCCTTGTCCTTCGGATCAAGCTTGTAGCCCTCCGCGCCCGTCTGTTTTTTGATCTTCTCGGTGGCGAAGAAAAGGTCGATGAGCCGCTTCGACACGTCGGTGATCGCGAGCTCGCCGAACGCCTTCGACTCGATCCTAAGAGCCTCTTTCTGCGTCTTTCCGTACGCGCTCGAAAGCACGTCAAGGATCTTGAGCGGCGCGGGATAGTGCCCGCCCGTCTTGCTCATGATCATCTTGCGCGCCTGCGAGAACAGCACCATGCGGCCGACGGGGTTGCCTTCGAGCGCCGTCGCCATGAAATTCGTCTTCCGCTCGCGCGAGAGCTTCTCGCCGCGGGCGACGCGGCGAAGCCGATCTTCGCCGCCTTCTCGCCGTTCATCGTCTTGCCCGTCAAAATAAAGTCCATCGACGTCTGCAGCCCGATTCGCGCCGGCATGCGCACCGTGCCGCCGAAGCCCGGCAGCACGCCCAGGTTCACCTCGGGCAGCGCCACGCGCGTCGAAGGCGAGTCCGACGCCACGATGTACTTGCAGCAGAGCGCGAGCTCGGTGCCGCCGCCCATCGCCGCGCCGTTGATCGCGGCGACGACCGGGAATGGCAGGTTTTCGAGCTTTTCGACGACGGCCTGGCCTTCCGACGCCAGGCGAGAGCCCTCGCGCGCGTCACGGATGGTCTTGATGACC